>NVRM01000001.1 GCA_002400885.1 Flavobacteriaceae bacterium | reverse complement strand
GCCAAGTTCAACCATCAATATAATTTTATGCAAGGTCTTATATTTTCGGGCATATTTAGACAGTTCTTTGATTACTAATATTTCAGAATTAAGACTAATATCAACATATTTTACTACTAATTCTGTTTGACTAATAAGAGGCGTTCTTAGTAAAACTAATGTTGCATTTATATCGGTATTATGTATTTTTATAATATTAGACATCCTTGAATCACACAGTCCTGATATACCGCTCTCTACTAGCACTTTGGATATTTTAACATCTCCACAAACTACTTTTGTGCTACACATTATATCGATTCCTTTTGAACGATAAAGGTTCTTTAAAACCCTTGCATTATGTGCAATTTTATCAAGGTCTATTTCTATTCTAGGAGTAATCATATACTACAGCTCTTATTTATTAAGTGTTGGGAAAAACGCAATAATTTTTTCAACGATCTTATCGGTTCCATATTTTAAAACATCCGTTGTAGGTAATTTATAGTTACTTTCATACGCTACTATTGTATTTTCAAGTTCCTGGTCTGTCAGTCCTTCATGATTAAGTGTAATGGCTATTACTTTTGTTTTTGAAAACAATTCATTTAGCTTAATTTCACTTTCTAATGTTGGCATTGGAATGTTAGGAAAATCACAAACAGTCGTTCTTGTAGGTGGATGTTGCATGATGATAGCATCAGGCAATGCGCCTCTAAGAATTGCACTGGATGATGTAAAGGCAGGGTGGCTCAATGCTCCTTGACCTTCCACTATAATTATATCTGGCTGTTCTGTAGCAACTGCATTTATAATTGCGTTTTCAACTTCACCGGTGGAAAAGCCCGAAGTTAGAACGTCTAAAGCAATCCCATATTTTGCACCTTGAAGCAAACCTGTTTGTCCGGTGGTTACAAAAACTGTTTTTAAGCCTCGTTTTTTCAAAGATTCTACAAGTAAGCGAGCAGTTGTTCTTTTCCCTACAGCACAATCTGTTCCTGTTACAAGTAGTACAGGAGTCGTGTTTTCTTTAATACGACCGGTAAATATATGTAGTTTATTTCTTGGTGGAGCTTTCCTGATATCATGAATTTGAACACCGTATTCTGTTGCTTTTTGAACAAATTCCGCATCTTCGTTAAAATATTCTGGAAGACCATTTATAATATTCATCTTATTTTCAATGGCACTTACGATGATCTGTCTTTGCTCTTTATTAAGATATGATGTTAGTGGCGCAATACCGTAAATGAAATTTTCAGGGGTTTCGTTTAACGTATTTAAAGCGTCATCAACACTTTTAAATATTGGAATATTATTCTTAACTCCATCTAAATATTCACCTGCATCTAAGCCTGCTTTTGTACTGTCTATAATACCGACAATTTCATATTTTTCAGAGTATCTTGCTAAACCATTAGCTACTTTCCCATCTATCTTTCCAAACTCATTTTCACTATAAACCAAAGATTTTTCTCTCATTATTTTCCTTTATATTTAATATTAATCACAAAGCCACTATCGCTGATTATTTTGCGCCTAATATTAAGCCTATATCAGTACGTATTATGTAACGTATTGATACTAGCCAATGTTAGGTATTAGTGCTTCGATTTTCTTGTTTATTCTAAGTAAATACATAAAAATATTTTTCTAGGAAGTACTATACATTATAGTACTAGAAAGATTAAATAAGTAGGAGTATATTTTGTAATAGTTTCTAATGTTATTTGAGGTTTCTTTGAAAAAAAAACGCAGTCTAATTAGATACAGAAAAAGATCTTTTCTTGTAGTATACCCTAACACCTTTATAGCTATAATAACACCCCTAAAATTGATGGTGTTGCTAGAATACAGCGGTGTAGTTTATGTATTAATTTTGAATCCACTATATTCCTTATATAGTGACCCTCAAATATACAAAATAAGTACCTTGCACCACTACCTAATGATTATTTCTACGAAACTACAAGCTATTACTCCTTGTTTATTACAAACTCAACAAAAACAACCACGCTTACTCTAACCGTTACATATTTTGATTGTTTTTATAAGGTGATTTTAGGCCTATTTATTAGTATACTTGCCTTTATTAGCTAGTTTAGATAGTTTTTTCGGCGTTTTTAGAAATCTAAGGTGAAGGAATTGGGGTATTATGATAGGGTATGTTAGGTGATTTTTGTTAAAAGTAATGCGTAGCCCTATCCTTTTTTGGGTTTTGTTGGTGATATGTATAAGGACTGTATTCTATCCCCCTTTTTAACAGGTTGCTATTGGTTTTCTTTAGTGTTTCGGTCGCTATAGGAGTATTCGTCTTGAGAAGCACTTTAAATAACGTTTAAATTAAAGGTAGTACTCCCGCTACGCAAAGTCTCCCGACATTGAGCTTTGTTTTTATTTGTTAATTTTTCAACGTTTATTTTTATTCTTGATGCAGTATCTTTTCTTGATCTCGTATAACGTACCCTTCTTTCGTTTTTTGTTCTTCTTTTTATTTGTTAATATGAGCAATATGGTGGCGCTAAATCGGGAGACTTTGCGCAACGGAGGCTATACGATATACCTCGAGAGCGAGAACACTAATGACTAATTATACCGTAGGAATACTTTTCTACGCTTTTGAAGTTTCCCATTTATTAAAACAGGAACTCTGAGCCATTTTCGGATTAAACGCATGGTTGTTGGACATTTTACCTTGTAGTAAATATTTGTAGTAGGATGCAATGATCCACTTCAACAAAGAACCCTTTAAGCTCAATATCCACAATATCTTGGTAACCATTATTGATATACTGCTGCCCTTGTAGTACCGCTTTTTGAATGTTCTTTTACGGTCTAAACCGTTGTTAGTATATCTGAACGGCTTTCAACTATATAAGTTGAAAGTTCCGTTACTTTTATATGGCATTTTTATTTATTTAAATCGGTCACATAAAGCATCCGAAGACAAAGGGTCTTTCAAAGGAACATTTGTCTTCGGATGGTTCATACCATCAACTCCTCTCGCTCCTTTATTTCGATTCACTTGACGTGCTGCTTAAAAAAGGTTGGTAGCTTCTAGTACTTTATCAATCATAGGTTGAATAATTCTGGGACTCCTGTTGGTTTAAAACTAGGCTAGCTAGGCATCCTCGTTGAATCCCAACGTAATTTAATGTACTATCCTCCCCTATTTGCGAGACCATCTGAGGTCTTTCCTCAACTCGTTTCCTATAGGTACTATGACGCTGCTGACTTCTCCATAGAACCAACTCGTGGCTTTGGAGACCTCCCAGATCCTGCCCCGCACTTGACGCGGGGTCAGTACCGAGTTTTGTGGGGTATTTACTCATTCCTCAATCGCAAATAATCTTCCGATAAAACCTCGCGACTTACTACTGTTTATTCACCGTATTTTATTTCATTGAGTTCCTCAGGGAAATGCCATTCAGAACCAACCTACTGCTCATAAAGGACTTGCTTCCTCTAGATTAATTAACTACCTTTCCGTCGTTAAAAGACACCCATGCTGGGCACACACAAAATGTATAGTTTATTGCTCTTTCTTGCTAAATTAAAGGTAAGTGATTTTAAATAAAGTTAGTATTTAATTGAGAAGTTTGTATGTTTAAAAACGCAACAAACCATACACAGGTCGTTGCTAATAATATGAAGAAATAGAAATCAAATGAATATTTTTTACTATCGAACCATTCCCTTAGATAAGCGTATTTTAAAAAAATTTTACGAGCAAAATAAATAAAGAGTACAAGCAAAATAGATATAGCACCATGCATTTTTTTTACTGTTGGCATCTCTAAATTGTGCCTAAGTAATAACTGAAAATAAATTATAGATAAAAACGTATTATAAAAAAATTCATGAAAAAAAAATATCTTATTTTAATTGTCATTATTTCCTTTTTTAATTGCTCAAAAGAAGATTTATCTACACAAAAAGTAACCGTAAACTCAATTACACCAATTAATACTTTTATTGGTGATACACTTACTTTAACGGGTCAGAATTTAGCCAGCTTAAATAAGGTTACACTTATAAATAAAGAAATTAACACAAGCTATAACTACAAAATAGTCAGGAAGTTTATTTCAAAAACAGCTACTGAAATAAAATTTATTGTTCCAGAATTGTATCACGAAAAAGTTACAATAACTATTACTGATGATAGTCCTAAATTAGAAATCGAATTATTTGGTTTTATACCATATGCCAAACAACATAACGGTTCTATCTATAGACATGCAGTGCTGAGACAGCTAATAAGTGATGATGTCGTATATTTAGAATCAGACACCTATCATATTGAAAGATTTAAATTAACTAATAATTTAACTGATTATAATTCATTACCCTCAAAAACTGCAAATGATGCTAGTTACTATTACACTTCAGAAAACTCCGGATGGATAATAGCCAGAGGGACTGCATATAATAGCTACAATGTGTACTCATTTACTGGTGATATAAATAATAGAACGCTAGCGTATACCATTTTAAGTAAAGATATAGGCAAACGTATCTCTCATATGGAATTTGTGTCTAAGGATTTAGCTTATATTATGAATGGTGAAGGGGAAATGTTTCAAGTTTTAAATGGTCAAATAACAAGTTTTTCCGACTTATACCCAAGTTTGAGTAACACTCCATACATGACAAATGATTATAGTGATTACGCTTATAAATTTCAGGTTTTGGAAGATAAATCTGTAATTATTTCTCCTTGGTATCAAAATTATATTTTAAGATTTAATGATACAACCTTTGATGCTATTTATTTTGAGAGTAGCGTATCTAATTATTATGAGGATAGTGTTAGCAAACCTATTTTCTTTGGTAATACGGGAGCGTTTTATTCAAATAAAAAGATTTTTAAAAGTAATGATTATGGCCTCACTTGGAAGGAATATAATGTAGATGTTCCTATGGATAAGTATGACGGAATACAATTTTTAGGAGGATCACAATTTTTATTACACGATGGCTCTTACGCAAATGATCCATCCATAAGACATAAGTATCTTAGTACTGATAATGGAGCAAATTGGAAATTAATTTATAGTTCTTATGGTTTTATTAGAGGCCTTAAAATTAGCGATCAATATGGTGTTGCAAACACGGGGCCAAATGGTGCGTATGGCTTAATTAAGTTTAGAAAATTTCCAAATAATTTTAACTAAAACTGATAAACAAAAAGACATCTTAAATTCTATTTATTTGAGACCCGATCACGCGGGTAAATATTCAATACAGTTGCCTCCGCAAAAGCAGATAGACGAGAAAGAGTATAGAAGATCCTTCCAATCATATTTCGATTGTGTAGGTAATGGAGGTAAATTATCGGATAAAATCTCATCTATTTTAAGTTTGTTTAATTCCTCAAAAACAAAATTTATTACACCAAATGGATTAATGTGAGTTGAATTTAGCATCTTCATAATCAGTCTTTTGCGCAACACCAATTTAGATAAAAAAATATTGAGAACCGCAAACCTCTATAAACAAAGGTCTTGCGGTTTGTTTTACATCTATACATACGGATTTAAGGTGCAAATCCGCGCTATCACGTTGGAGGTATGTCCGCGCCATCGGTTTAAAGGTACCGATAACTGAGACGTGTTTGTCAATAACCATGGATTAAGCATGCAGTCCAAATATGGGTTTATGATCTAGCTTTTTTGGAGTTCTCCCTTCATTATTTTCGTACGAATGGCGGCATCGGGGCGAAATTCATAGATTAGGAACTCCCGTACTCATTAATTTTTTCCGATCGCTTTGATAACTAGCAAAAACCTCCAAATTATCTGTCGAAGCCAGACTGTTGGTCAAAATTCTAATATTCACCCCACGTTTCACCGCGTTTCTAAATAAATTGCGACTTAAGTCCTTGGTGATTAAATAGGCTGTTTGAATCACTATGGATGATTTGGCCTCTTTAAGCAAGTCTATCAAGGCACTTGTAGAAAGACCTCCTCCACCCAAACCACTTGACCCATCGTTTTTACCTGGAAGGTCTGAAATAAAGGTTACATCCTCTAGCCAAAGAAAATCACCCGATTTTATAATCGCATCAAATGTAGTAGGTAAAGATTGTATTCTCTTCCGTATTTCCGGCCAATAATTATCCGGATTACAGGCATACTCATGTAGTATTTGATAGTTATCTTCTAGCGTAACATTGCTGGTTTTTCGTTTAATAATATTTGTGACATCTGTACTTAAAGCACTCTTCCAAAATGCATCAAAGGATTCCGATACTTGTTCCGATGCTTTCCCTATCAATAAAACATCTCTATCCCTAAAATTATATTCATAATCAAAATACTCATCAGCGATATTACGTCCCCCTGTAATCACTACTTTACCGTCTACTATAAAGGTTTTATTGTACATACGCTGATTTGCATCCCTAAAATCTGTTGTAAATTTCTGAATTTTAATAAAAATATTCTTTCCTAAATTTACACCTGGGTTGTATATTTTTATAGCAATATTTTCATGCGCATCAAAGGTTAATATATCCTGAATGTCCGCGTCCACCATAATATCATCCACAATAATCCTCACTTTCACTCCTCGATCAGCCGCTCTTATCAAATAGTCACAGGCAATAAGACCTATATTATCGGTTGARAAAATAAAGTATTGAATGTCTATCGTTCTTTCAGCACTTTCRCTTAGCCATGCCCTTGCCACCATAGAACCACTGCCATCCTCAAGTACATAAACCCCMGTTTTAGTCCGCATTAATTCAGTAACACCGATGAGTTCTTTTGWAAGTGTTGTACTTTTAGAGGRGTGAATAGTTRCACAAAAAYTCGTTTGTTCTGTAYTCGTATTTCTAGTAKTACAAGCGGAYAATAAAAGCAAGCCAAGCAGGTAATAAATAGCARCCGTAAAAGTACATTTAAGATGRTTTTTNCATAGGTRWYAATCGTGTGAATARSGCTRGYTMARAARYCTNTTTTTTNNGTGAAAYATRCAAYGTATTATAAAAATATCAAAAAATGWTTTWTGATKCWTTCTTTCGAGTATTTAAMAAMASYMRGAYAAAYYKAYWTRTAAATCAACYTCTCAMRCYTAAGAATKGWGTTTYYMCTYMYTAAWWMAAAAWKAKYNGTCTAGATTTAAAAATAAGTTTATATTTGATTTATGAAGTATCTTAAAACKGTGATCCGKATCAATTGTTTGACAACTGTAATCATACTCATTACGTCACTGCTATGCATTGTAAGACAAGTAGACGGTCTAGGAGATCTGATRCTTGTATTRCTCATGCTTTTRTTGTTCTTTGGAGCMCTMTCCTTTGTGTTCTTTATCATACTGATGGCAAGTTCCAACTTTGAGGATAAAAAAAAGTGGCATTTWATAAATGCATTTCCATTTCTTATATTCCTACTCATTATTGTTTTGAGTATTGTGTTCATGGCKAATTTTAATTTYCAACCYTTTTAGAAGGCTTMCTGTTTWATAAGRAGTCRTTTGSTAGCGTTGTGTTCATTGCTACGGGAAYGACATAAARTCTAACTCGTTACCTCTATTTTCGGCAATGAAATTCTTTAGATCTAYAGGCGTTCACAATTCCCTTTTTAAAASCAAACACTCACCTAGGTTATTATCCTAATTATATTTAATTTTGTCMWCAGAAACAATRCGCACRARAATKGAWTTCTTAAACCTATTTCGTTGCGCTATTTCCCATTACTTTAAAGGCACATATCATGGAAAATTCAAACATACAACAGTATATAAAAGAGGTATTGAAAAATATGCCCACCGGTTGGTTACAGACCACCACGCATAGGCTTGATATTTATACAGAAGAACTGGCAAAAACGCAGTTCCTAGAACAATTAGAAACATTAAGTAATAACAATAACGCCACCGTATCGGCATTGTACGACTTGCCTACCGCTTACGATTATATAAGATTAGGACATCCCTTGTCTTGTATCTTGGAATGGGGCATTGGAAAACAGTTACAATTACCATCAGAAAACATCATCTGTTTTTCTTCCAAGACAATTCCAGTAATGGCCATTCTTAGAAAAAACTTATTGGAGGGTAAAAACACGCGAATACTTTATACAGACACCCTACCTGGTTGTTTTGATGCGGAAGTATTGAAAAACAACTATGGCTATCAATTTGAACTACAAAAAGTAGCGCACATAGCAAAATCTCCTGCGTTTGAAGGAACCACTATTTTCATATCCGAAAAAGGTGACATTTGTAGTTTTGACTTAGATCTAAACATCGATTTCTATATAAATACGCATGCTGACTTTGGAAGTATTCTTGTGGTGAACGGTCTTAAAAACGAAGACTACATCTCGCCTATTCAACATGTGAGAAGAAGAGAATCCATTGCCATGATCCCTGACAATACGTTTGCGGTTTTACAGGGATTTGTACAAAGTGATTTTGTAAAATCAAAGGGCGCTAATCTTGAAGCGGACAAAACAAGCGTCTTAAATTCCATCGCCAACATTACAGGAAGTAATGTAAAGGCACTGGTAGCATCTAGTGGACTTTCTATCCAATATGCTATTTTAATGGGATTGGTACACCATGCACAAGAAAACCACCCAAACAAGACGATCAAAATTATTGTTCCTCCAAACTGTTATGGAGGGACCAATGACCAAGCAAGACGTGTGGCTGCCTGTATAGACAATGTGGAAGTGGTGGATTTACCCGTTGATGGAGAAAACGACATGGTTCAGAGTATTGACATGGTGTTGGCAGAAATTGCCAAGGAAGATGCCGTGCCTTATATCATTGCGGAAATTCCGACAAACCCTCGCGTAGAGGTTCCAGATTTAGAGCTATTAAAAGCTGTATTAAGTAAAGAACGTACTACTGCTACTGGCTCTATTGCATTGGACCCTGTATTTATTTTAGATCAAACATTTTGTCCAAACGTACACTTTTTAGGAGACGATGAAATACTAGCAAGTGTTCGCACCATTTCCTTCGCAAGTGGTTCTAAATTCCCAAGTGGAGGTCGTTGTATTGCAGGCTACTGTACTGCAAATAAAAAAGCAGCATCCTTGCTAGAAAAAATAGGATTACACCTTCAAATTTGTGATAATGAAGCAACCCCTTTACAATATGAAATATTAGCCGCTCAATTGCCTAGTATGAATCAAAGGATTAAGGATGCTTATATAAACACCCGTGAATTTGTAAATTATATTCAAGAAGTATTACCTGCTGCAAAGATTAATTTTGTTTCTGAAGCATTGGCTGAACAAGGTTTCACCCCTTCTGTATTCTCCTTAGACCTTCCTACAAAAGGAACTACTTCCGAAGAAAAAGAAACCTATAAAAGAGCTTTAAATCTAAAGTTAATCAACTTAATGATTACAGAAATCCCTAAAGAAAGTAAGTACTGTGTGAGTTATGGCCAGTTAAAAGGCTGTTATTGGACGGTTCCTGCTACTTCTACTCAAGGGACAACCAAGGAAGATGACAAGGATTATATAGCACGTGTCGCTCTTTCTCCTAACATGGATCTTGAATTACATAAAAAAATATTTCTACAGTTCGTAGCAAGCATTTAAAAATTAAAGGGAGGCCATAAAAGCCTCCCTTTTTATTAATCTTATATTAAACTAAAACGACTGCTTGTTCCAAAGCATCCAAGGCTAATACAGTTTCTACTAACTCATTTGTTGCTTGACTTTTTATCGTTCCCATTGCTAATAGTGTCATGAGAAAACTCCACTGATAGGACAATGTAAGCTCCGCTTTATGAGCATCTATTTCTTTTAACCTATAAGTCCAAGTCCAGCTTCCCATGTGCATTTTCAATAAAGCATCGTATCCCATTACTGTAAATTTTAATTTTGAGTTCACTTCGTTTTCAACTAATTTTATTGGTGGAACATATCCTTTTGTATCGATACAAGCTTGTTTATATCTCTCTGAATCATATCTGTCTTTTAGATATTTATAAACTTTCTGACTGTCCATATTCAATGTAATTACTGCTGTAACTTTTCCCATATTATTTTTTATGTAAAATTTTATATTAGATAGGTAATTGAAAAAATAAAGCATGATTTTAAAAGAACCATCCTCATGATTGCAAACAAGGTTCTTACAATACCATGTCTTTCAAAGATATATAAAAAATGTCATTGTGAGGAGTTTTATTGATGTGGTATTCCCTACATAAGATTTCTCACATCCGTTGATGGTTCTACAGCCGGTTATCCACCTATACACAATATATTAATATCGTATCTTTGAAATAAAACATTCGCTATGTCTTCTAAAAAAAATATAAGGAACATTATACAAACAATTATAACTAAATATTCTTTTCTAACAGAGCAACCTAAGGACTCTGTTATTTATTTAATGGGAGGCCATTTCATGCCTGTTTTAGATTTTGATAATAATAAAGTATATCCAAGTATAAATGGACTGTTTCCTGATGCACTAAGCCCTATACTTACAGTAAATAAGATGCAACGATTTTCTTTAGAATCCTTTGAGATTGTTTGTGAAATTACACAGGCATTACAAAAAAAAGGATGTAATGTAAAAATCTGTATCATTGCTAATGATGTTACAGGTCTCACGGAAATAAGAGATCATGAATGTAACAAAGACCAGAAAAAGTTAATGAATACGTATAAGGATGAACTTCTCGAAGATTTTTATACAACACAGAAACTACCAGCACCATACCTCAAAATTCTTAAGAAATGGAAACTTTGTCTAAATGACATCAAAACTGATACCACTATTTTTCCAAACAAAAAAAAACTCACACCAATATTTTGTTTTAAAGAAAACGCCATGCATGAAAAACTTCGACGGCTAATACGAGATAACAAAGATATATTTAAAGAGAAAATAGTGTATACTTATAAGGATAAAAACAATCCTAACAAGTATGAAATTTTACTTCCTTGCTTAACTCAAACAAGTATAAAATACTGTTCTTCAGCAAGCGGTGGATATACAGGAGGCAATAGATGTTCTATTGAAATTGTAAGTTTTGTGTTAAAATTATTTGGAGGAAACAATTTCTTAGAGAGTTGCGAGAAAGTTCCTGAAAATTACAAACCAGCCACCTATAAAAACAATGTGTTAATTTCATTTATTCCTGAAGGCTGCGATAATGCCGTAAGTAGAGGATATAAACTTTACAATAAGATATTTACCCCTGAAAAAAGGAACATTCATTTAATTCAAGTTGACTTATATGGCGCTCCTTTACAACAATTAGAAAATATTGGTTTTACTATTTAAACGTAACTAAAAAAACATTACGAATACACTATTAAAGCAACTCCTATTTTAAACATTAACTAAATCTTTTATTTAAAATCCCACACTGTTAAAATTTTAATAAACCTATCCTAAGGAAAAATTAAAATATACTGTTACCTGCCAAAAACACAGTTACTTTACGGCAAAGCAACATAAGACATGAACAAAATCTTAAGATTCACCCTTGTAATCCTCTGTTTTTTAGGACACAGTCATGGGCAATCACAAACAATACAATCTAAATTAGTAGATGCGACTACACAGGAAGCAATTCCTTATGCCAGCATACTCTTGGCCAGTAATAAAGGGGTTATTTCTAATGAAGATGGTATGTTTACCCTTCATCTCAAAAAAAAAATCACCGCAAAAGATTCTCTTTTCATCACTTATATGGGCTATGAACCCAAGGCTATTCCCCTATTACACTTTAAAGACAGTATCATTTATTTAAATGAACAGGCCATTGCTTTAAATTCGATCCTAATTTCAAACAAACATTATTCTGCAGAAGAAATTATAAAGAAAGTAAAAGAGAATCTCACTAAAAACTACCCCACTACACTTACAAAGAAAAGAATCTTTTTTAGACAGTCTTACCACCAAGATTTAAGTAAGATGAAGTATACATTTATAAAATCATCCATAGAAGCTCTCAATAAAAACCTACTCGATAGTTTCTTGCAAAGCATTCCTAAAACAGAGGATCATTATACCGAAATACTCTGTGACCTCTATGGGGATTTCAGCCTTAAAAAACAAAAGATACACTTGATAAAAGCGTGTGAATTATATGATAAAAACAATACACCAAACCTTGAATTCGTAGAGAAAAAATTAGTGAAAATATTAAAAGACAATGTAAAACCGAACTCCTATTTTAAAATAAAATCAGGGCTCTTTGGATTTAAAATTGAAGAGGGAAAATTATTTCAATCCACCAAAGACACCACGGATACAGCAGCTATAAAAAAAGAGCTTGCTGATAAGAAAAAACGTGAGACCACAAGAAAAACTAATTTTTCAAAATATAAAAAGAACCGAATGGCTGAATTATTTGAAGAATTGTTTTTCTTAGAAGGTTCAAAATTAAATTTCATTCATAAATACAACCGCTATGATTTTAAGCTATTAGATTATGCGTATGACGGCGAAACTCCTTTATATATCATTTCTTTTGAACCAAAATGGTTGGCAGACTATCGCGGAAAACTCTATGTAAACGCCGACGATTTTGCTCTTGTCAGAGTGGATTACAGTAATGTAAAACCTATAAAAAGCATTTCTCTATTGAGAATATCTTATAAAACAACGATAGATAAGGGGAAGCTTATTTTCACTAAGGGAGAAAACAAAAAGTACAATCTACGTTATCTAGAAAAAGAAACAGGGGCTATTGTCGGAATAAAAAGGCCTTTAAAAATAATAGAGAAGAACAAACATGTAAAAGGACGTAGAAAGCAAAATGAATTGTCAATCAAATTAGACTTGACCATTTCAAACCTCGATAAATCTGAAATAGTTATCTTTGATAGCCAAGAAATCTCCAGCATAAATTTCAATGATTTCAAAGAAAAAAATGTGATACTCCCTACCTATTTACCTGCTTATGACCCTCAATTTTGGAAAGATCATACGATTATCGCTCCCAATGATGCCATAAAAGCGTTTACAATTAAAGAAAATAAATAAAGCACTCTATTGTTTAAATTCTCTGTGTCTTTTTATTTTCACCCTTTGTGTACTTATTATAAACACACTTAAACTTACGATAAATGAGGGTATACAAAAACAGCTGAAGAACGTATCGCTATAGATGAATCAATCATGAGTTCAAAAGAGGCTGTGTCGCGTGTTTGAGATAAGTAACGGAGAGGCATAAACACCATTTAAAACAAAGGGATTGTCAAGATAAAAGGCGTACTTTTATCGCTGTAAATAGAAGAGAAATTAGAGGGTTTCGTAAGCGCTTAATTTTCAGCGCCTATCGAAATTCAGGAGTAAGAATCTATTTTTTAGCACAGAAAATATGAAAAACAAAAGTACAATTGTTATTGTAGGAGGAGGATTTGCAGGCTTAGAACTCATCAATTTATTGGACAAGTCCAATAAATTTGATATTGTTTTAGTAGACACCAACAATTACAATTTTTTCCCCCCATTAATATACCAAGTAGCTGCAGGTTTTATGGAGCCTTCTGCCATCAGTTACCCCTTTCGAAAAATATTGAGAAAAAAGAAAAATGTTCGTTTTTGGCTGGGCTCTCTTGAAAAAGTAGCACCTGAAAAAAAAGAAATCACATTGAGTAACGGAACACTGAAATACGATATCTTAGTGATGTCAACAGGGGTGGAAACCAATTATTTCGGAAATAAAAACATCGAAACATTGAGCCTTCCTATGAAGAGTATCAGTGATGCTTTGTCCTTACGAAATGTTATTTTTACACGTTTAGAACGGGCAACACGTCTTAAAAGCACCGAGGAACGCAAAAAACTACTGACCTATGTTATTGCAGGTGCTGGACCTACCGGTGTAGAACTTTCTGGGATTTTCGCCGAAATGCAATTGCATATTATTCAAAAAGATTATCCTGAATTAAGCCCTGAAGACCTTGGTGAAATCTATTTAATAGATGGCCAAGACACTGTGCTTGCTCCCATGTCAAAAAAATCACAGAAATACACCTTTGATAAATTGACAGAACTCAATGTAAAGATCAAGTTAAACACCTTAGTCAAGGATTTTAAAGACGAAATCGTCTACTTGTCTGACGGCAGTGAAATTCACACTAAAAATCTAATCTGGGCTGCAGGAATTACCGCTAGAACCTTTGAGGGCTTTACTCCTGAATGTCACGGACCAGGAAAACGTTTTAAGACAAACGTACATAATTTAATAGAAGGCTACGATACTATTTATGCCCTAGGAGACTGTGCTATTATCACAGGGGATAAAAATGCACAGAGAGGACATCCTCAAGTCGCACAAGTAGCCATACAACAAGCACAAAACTTAGGAAAAAACCTCCTATTACCCAAAGAATCATGGAAACCATTCCAATATACAGACAAAGGATCCTTGGCCATTATAGGACGTAATAAAGCGGTATTAGACGCTCCTAATCATAAATTTCATATGAATGGGTTTTTCGCTTGGTTCATTTGGATTTTTGTTCATATTATGTCCTTGGTGAACTTTAGAAATAAATTAAGAGCGGTGTATGATTGGACCGGATATTACATCTATAAAGATCAATCTTTTAGAATGATTATCAAACCGAGAGAACGTCAAACAGAGCAAAAAAAATAAGTTTATTTTTAGAGGAATAGCAACGTACTTCTTTACCACTCCTCTCCTAAACGCGTTTAGTCTTGCCCTAGGTTATCCATAAAGTAACCTTAGAGCTACGAATTTTTAAATTCGGCTAAACGCGTTTATTTTTATAATCATCCGTTTATTACTTGTGGAAAACGGAAGTGTTTAAGACTTCACTGCATCCATACCCCAATAGTTAGCGGACTTATAGCAGTACTTTTCCTGTCCTGAATTCCGTTACTTTTTAAAATTGTATTTTTGATTAGGAAAACCCTTTTAAAACTGATGATAGCTACTCATGAACGACAAAGAAGAAAATAAACTCTCCTCACGAGGAGTTCGTCCCACAGCCATGCGAATTTTAGTACTCAAATACATGACTAATTTAACACATACTACTTCCTTATTGGATTTAGAAATGCATTTTTCTACAGCGGACAGAAGCACCTTATTTCGAACACTCAAAACTTTTGAAAAAAAAGGGATCATTCATAAAATAGAAGACGGTACTGGCGTGCTTAAATATGGATTGTGTACCGCATCCTGCTCCTGTAGTTTGTCTGATCAGCATTTTCATTTTTACTGTGAAAAATGCCAAGAGACCTTCTGTTTAAACCAGGTAAAAATCCCTAACATCGAAATCCCGAAGCATTTTGTCTTAAAGCAATCCAACCTCGTACTTAAAGGCCTTTGCTCAAATTGCAATTGAGTTGCATCAATTATACCCTAGATTTGCACTATCAAACAGGGATAACAGATGAAACTTACAGACAAACACCTAAAAGAATTAGAAACCAAACAAGACCAAGCTAGCGCTTGTTGTGCGAATGATGCTTGCTCTTTGACAGAGGATCCTAACACAAATGAAACCCAGCCTACCGGAATCAATACCGTAGTACTTGCCATTTTCAGTTTTGTACTATTGATCACGGGACTTGTGATAGAACATGTATGGGCATTCTCATTTTTTGATGGATGGATAAAACTAGCCTGGTATGGTTTGGCGTATATCCCTGTAGGTTACCCCGTATTAATCGCCGCTGTAGACGCGATTAAAAAAGGGGGCTTTTTTACCGAGTTTTTTTTGATGAGTATTGCAACAATTGGCGCTTTTCTCATTGGAGAATATGCCGAAGGCGTGGCGGTGATGCTATTTTATACCGTAGGTGAGTTATTCCAAGCCAAAGCCGTGAGCCGTGCCAAAAACAATATCAAAGCCTTGTTGGACGTACGTTCAAAAATTGCACATGTATACCGAAACAACTTATTTGTAAGTGTTCATCCAAAAACTGTGAATCTAGGCGAGAAAGTACAAATAAAAGTGGGAGAACGCATTCCTTTGGACGGCGTATTACTGACTGATAAAGCACGTTTAGATACCGTTGCATTGACAGGAGAAAGCAAACCGACTACGGTCTACAACAATGAAAAAGTATTTGCAGGAACTATAAATCTAACCAGTGTCATAGAAATTGAAGTCACTGCCCTATTCAAAGATAGCTCGATTTCAAAAATATTAGCACTGGTGCAAAATGCCACCACGAAAAAAGCAAAGACAGAACTACTACTTCGGAAAGTAGCGAAAATATACACGTCTATTGTCGTTTATTTAGCCATCGCCATAACAATACTTCCCTATTTCTTTGTGTCGGACTATCTCTTTTCAGAATGGCTGTACAGGGCCTTGGTATTCCTTGTCATTTCTTGCCCTTGTGCCTTGGTTATTTCCATTCCTTTGGGTTATTTTGGTGGACTTGGAGCTGCGTCTAAGCAAGGGATTCTTTTTAAAGGAGCTACGTATATGGAGCTAATTAGCAAAGTAAACACCGTAGTAATGGACAAGACCGGTACCCTGACCAAAGGTGTTTTTTCCATCCAAAAAATTGTAGTAAATCACCCCTTTTCCGAACGTGAATTGATGCGTTATGTTATTTCATTAGAAAAAAATTCCAACCATCCTATTGCAAAAGCCTTATTCGCCTACCCTCTAGATGCTGCCCTGTACACAGCAACAAAAGTTCAGGAAATCGGAGGCAAAGGACTTTTAGGAACCGTTCATGAAAAACGAATTCTTGTAGGAAATAAAAAACTATTACAGCAGTACGGAGTCACAACTCCTCCCGGTATTGACGGCATTATAGAAACGACAATACTTATTGCAATTGACCATACATACGCAGGACATATCGTGATTGCTGATGCGCTGAAAGAAGATGCTATTGCAGCCATTAAAGGGATGAGAAAAGCAGGTATCAAAAAAATCATAATGCTCTCTGGCGATCAAGAAAGCATTACTCAAAAAGTAGCTAAATCACTTGGAATACAACATGCCAAAGGCGGATTATTACCAGAAGACAAACTTAAAGAAGTGACCTTACTACTAGAAAACACCTCAACTATTGTGGCTTTTATTGGCGATGGTATCAATGACGCTCCGGTACTTGCTGCTAGTCATGTAGGAATTGCCATGGGAGGAATGGGAAGTGATGTGGCGATAGAGACCGCTGATGTTATCTTTCAAACCGATGAGCCTACCAAATTTATGACGGCTTTACAAATAAGTAAGGCTACCCAACGTGTCATCAGACAAAACATCTACCTGGCCTTTGGAGTAAAATTCATCATCCTTACCTTAGGTGCTTTGGGTATGGCAAATTTGTGGGGAGCGGTATTTTCCGATGTTGGTGTTGCCCTTCTTGCCATTTTGAATGCGGTGAGATTACAATATATGAAGTGGGATACAAATTACTAGTGCGGTACAAGATACCCCCTAAAAGTAGTCCTATAAAACAAGTATCCTACAACAGAAAATAGCCCTATTCAAAAGGAATAGGGCTATTTAAAAACTCTTATAAATTATTTATAATTGGATCCAACAGTTTTATATAAGCATCATTTTAGCCCATCTCGAGCGTGTCCAATAGCAATTTTAATCTGTCACCTAATTTGTAGGTGTCGCTCCATTTAAATGAATTTTAGCACTTGGAAACAGTTGTTTTATTTCCTCAGTACTTAAAATCGATGCGTCTATCTCAGAATCATTAAAATGCAACTCTTTAAGGTTTGGCATACTTTTAAGAACAGAAAAATCCGTAATTTTCAAACCACCTAAATTTAAGTATTCCATTGCTGAGAAATCTGAAAGTGCAGCAATATCTGTGATGCCTGTATAGGCAATACTCAATCTCTTTAAGTTTGGCATCTTTGAAACAAAAGAAAGGTCTTTTAGGTGTATATTACTTCTCAGATACAATTTTTCTATTTTCACTAACTTTTCTAGAAAAGAAAAATCCGTGACTTTTTTACCATGTGAAAAACGCAATAATTTTAAATTAACCAAGTATTTCATCGGAGAAATATCTTCAATATACTCTGCAGAATTATATTTTAAAGAATCCAACTGCGATAAGTCTTTAAAAGGGCTAACATCTCTTAAATTATGGGTATAGGTTAAATTAAGTGTTTTTAATTTCTTAAGGTTTGCTAAAGGAGAAATATCTGAAATCCCGATGTTCCAACCCAAGTGTAAATACGCTAGCTCGGTGAGGTTTTTAAGACTGGAAAGATCACTGATTTTATTATTGGATAAATTCAGGTATTTGATAGCGGTCAACTTCTCTATTGGTTTCAAATCTTTTAAAGGCGACATAAAACCGTTTTGCTGCAATACCAATCGTTCTAAATTGGTACAATATTCAAGACCTGACAAACTCTCGATTTCTCCATAAGATTTAAGGGCTTCAAAATCTGTAAGTGTAAGGTCGTTTGGGAAATTAATAATTGAGCTCAGTTCCTCTTTTGTAAAAACACCGGTAGGTTTGTCTAGAATGTCTCTAATAATTTGTGTAATCTCCGGATCTTTAAATTCAATATTTAATGTCGTAAAATGTTGAATTTCGCTGACTGTTTTACTTTTATCTCTATTGATAAAACTAACTTGCCAAAAATAAGTTGTTGCTGGATTTAATTTATTTTCTAAGTCAAAAAACGGGACATACAAATCTGTTTTAATAATTGACATATCCGTTTCTGAAAGTCCAAATTTAATTTCAAATCGTCTTTTTTCTGATATATTTAAGTTTTTTAAAGACCATTCAAGTTTAGGAAATGGTAGTAATTCCACGTTATTAGCAGGGCTGAAATTACTGTTAAATTCCAATAGCACTATTTCTTCTTCTACTAGAGCTTCATTATTATCCTTACTACAAGAGAGTAGCATCACTGTTAATAACAACAGCACACTCATTTTACTGATTAAGTTCATGTCTTTTTTATATAATATTGATGATTAATTATACTAAAAGCAGTTGCCAATACTCCCCCTCCATTTTAAACAACACCATTACAGACACTTATGCTTCAGCGTTAAACCAATTCATTTAGGAATGATATAACGCTCGTTCAAATGTACAAAAGGAAGAAGTTTAATCCCGTTTTTCTGTATTATTTATCGCATATTAATTCAAAAAATATAAAACGATAGATTTTTCAATACATCATTTTTAGATCTGATGATCGAAAATTCAAGTAAAAACCCGCTAAAGACCTCCTAAGAGAAAAATCTATTTCCTAAAACGAGAATAACGCGTACTTAATTTGCGTTTTGTATTTATAAAATAAACCCCTGTAAGCAATACAACTGCAGCTATCATAGATTGTTGTGTTACTTCTTCTTCTAAAAAGTACCACCCAAGAAGCATGGCAATTAATGGGTTTACATAGGTAGACGTCGCTACTTTTTCTGGCGAAACAGTTCTAAGCAAGAAATTAAACGCTGTAAACGCTACAATCCCACCAAAAACAATTAATAAGACCATGGAAATTTGCACCTCACTACTCCATGTGAGCGGCGAGCTCCATTGTTCTCCAAAGGCCAGACTGGCAAGACCCAACATCAATCCTCCAAAAAACATTTGATAGCCTGTATTCACAAAATAACTCTTTGGTAAATCAACCTTGGCAGCTAACAAACTACCATAAGACCAACTTAATAAACAGACAAATATCATGACCATTCCAATGACAGTTTCATCCGAACTGATCAATTCTTTTTGTCCTACCAATAAATAGATTCCTATAATTCCTAGAATCACGCCTATCATAGACATGGCTTGTATTTTTTTACCTTCCAACACACGCATCATAATCAACACGACCAATGGCTGGGCAGATATTTCCAAGGCAGCAAAACCACTGTCCACATATTTTAATGCCCATACAACTACCCCATTTCCAAAAGTCAAAAATAAAAAACCGATAATAATGGTATTCATTAATTGTTTTTTGGTGATTTTCAAAGACATACCTCTGACCTTCGCAATGCCAAAAATCAGTAGTCCAGCAGTTACAAATCGAAAGGATGCCAACATAAAAGGAGGCAATGCTGTGACTGCAATTTTATTCCATAAATACGTTGATCCCCAGATCACATAAATAGCGAAGAAAGCAGTAATTATTAAAAGTGAGTTTTTATTTTTAGGCATACGAGTCTGATTTAATTCTAAGAAAGCCCGAAATTAAGAAAATAAACGGAATTTGATTCCTTTCTATAGCGATCATTTTGTGTTGGGAATGCATTATATTTGAAATTAATTAGGACAAAAATAATATGAAAAACGAAATATTAGAAAATCTCTTTGAGTTTTGGGATCATATTAGCACTTTAACAGGGGAATCATGTAAAACACCGGAGTTTAAAAGTATCCAACAAGAGGATTTTTTGTGGCCGAGTAAAATTTATAACATTTCACTTACGAGGGAAACTATCAATTATTTGTATCAAGAAATCACTTCAGAAACGATTCCAAATAGCTTGAATACTGTTTCCAATACGGATACGGACAATGCTTTGAAGGAACAAGGATTTGAATTAAAATCTACCTTGGAAGCCATGTTTGTTGCTGACATATCACCAACTTTTCTTAACACGAATACTTCATCGGTGCATTTAGTGGACACCATTGAAATGGCTACAATATTTACGGAAATTGCTAGTAGTTCTTTTGGGTATAATGTGCTCCCTAACACTATTATAGACCTCATTAAAAGCGATGTACTACACACTTATATAGGAATACATAAAGGAGATTATGTAAGCTGTGGCATGTTGTTTTTAGACAAACAAGGCCATGTAGGATTACATATGATTGGTACTTTAACGGCAGTAAGAGGACTTGGTATCGGCAAGATAATGACCCAACACTTAGTGCAAAAAGCTTCCGGAATAGCCAAGGGAAACATCGTGCTCGTGGCATCTAAAGCAGGGGCATTTATTTATAAGAAAATGGGATTTAAGGTAAACGGAGCACTCAAAAGATATCACATAAAAAAAACCCAAACTAACTAAGTTTGGATTTTTTATATAAAAATTTGAGTTTTACAAATCTATTTCTTTTAAGTTTTTGATACTATTACGTTCTAAGAAAGCATCAATCGTTTCAAAATGCTCAATGACACGTTGGTCTTTAAATTCAAATACTTTTTCTGACAAACCTCCAAGGAAATCCCTGTCGTGAGACACCAGAATCAAAGTACCTTCAAAGGCCAATAAAGCATCTTTTATCACTTCTTTTGAGCGCAAATCCAAATGGTTTGTTGGCTCATCCAAGATCAATACATTTACAGGATCCAATAATAATTTCACCATGGCCAATCTGGTTTTTTCTCCTCCAGAAAGCATTTTAACCTTTTTATCTATGGCATCTCCTCCAAACATAAATTGTCCAAGGATGTTTTTTATCTGCGTTCTTATGTCTCCTTTTGCCACCTGATCTACTGTTTGAAATACCGTAAGGTCTTCATCCAATAAAGATGCTTGATTTTGTGCAAAATAACCCACTTTTGCATTGTGTCCTAAACCACATTCACCTTCAAAATCTATTTCGCCCATAATGGCTTTGATCATGGTAGATTTTCCTTCTCCATTACGTCCTACAAAGGATACTTTTTCACCCCTAGCAATAGAAAAACTTGCATCTTTAAAAATGGTTAAATCACCATACTTCTTCGTCATTCCTTCCACTTTCACCGGGTAATCTCCCGATCTAGGTGCTGGAGGGAAACGCAAACTTAGCGAACTAGTATCCACTTCATCAATCTCTATAGGCACTACTTTCTCTAACATACGCTCTCTAGAGGCTACTTGGTTAGATTTAGAATAAGTTCCCTTAAAACGATCTATAAATTGCTGATTATCGGCAATCATTTTTTGTTGTTCCTTGTATGCCTTCACCTGATGTGAACGACGTTCTTTTCTCAATAATAAATAATGAGAATAGTTGGCTTTATAATCATGGATAGTTCCCATGGTCACTTCTATAGTCCTATTGGTAATATTGTCAATAAATGCCTTGTCATGTGAAATAACCACGACTGCCTTTGCTTTATTGATTAAAAAATCCTCTAACCACATTACAGATTCTATATCCACGTGATTGGTCGGCTCATCCAATAAAATTAAATCGGGTTTTTGCAATAGAATTTTTGCCAATTCTATACGCATACGCCATCCTCCACTAAATTCCGAAGTAGCACGGTTAAAATCACTGGCTTTAAAACCAAGTCCTTTTAAGGCCTTCTCTACCTCTCCTTCGTAATTAACTTCTTCTAAGGCATAAAATTTCTCTCCTAAATCGGAAACACGTTCTATAATTTTCATATAAGCATCGGATTCATAATCCGTGCGGGTTTCCAACTGGGTATTTAAACCATCCATTTCTTCCTTCATGGCAAAGATACTGGCAAATGCTTTGGACGCTTCTTCCATTACAGTACAATCGTCCTCCATTAATAAGTGCTGTGGTAAATAAGCGATAACGGTATCCTTTGGATGTCTTACTCCTCCTTTTGAAGGACTAGAAACACCCGCTATGATTTTCATCATGGTAGATTTTCCGGCACCATTTTTCCCCATAAGGGCTATTTTATCATTTTCATTTATCACAAACGATACATCATTAAATAATGTTTGCCCACTAAATTCAACCCCTAACTGGTCTACTGTAATCATATTCAACTATTTTGAGCCGCGAAAATAAGCAATTAATAGGAGTTGTTTTTTAATCAACAGTAAAAATAATTTTAAGGAGACTTAATTTACGGTTAGAAACAGTGATAAAACCTCCCATATCACCTGTTAATAGCTGTAGATTTAGTTACTTCTTCATCTCCTTAAAGCAATTGTTAAAAAGGACTCATTCCGTTAAGTTCTCCAAGCTATTCGTGGATATTTAACTAAAAATATTGGCGGATCTCAATAATTCACGTATCTTTAACCGTAAATTATACGTTTATTAAAATACAGTTACAGATGCTTTCGAAATTGAAAAGAAATTTTACCAAGAACATCGATTAATTAAATGTTCAAACCTATCATTTTTAAATATAACACACCGCACTTCATCAATTTAAAACAGTTAAAACCAATAAGATATCAAGCTGTTTTATAAAACAAACAATAAACAGTGCAATTAAACAACAACGACGGCAACAAAATACGAGCACTTTTAACCAACCAATAATCCCGTTCATTTAAAAATTAATTCATTCTAAAATCATTTAAAATTTATATATTCATGTACAAAATCCTCTATTCCCTATTTATTTTAATCTGCATAAGCACTACTGTTTCTGCACAGCAAACAAGCGGTATAATCCCACAGCCAAATAAGCTTTCGTTTACAAATAACCCCTCGTTTGATCTTTCAAAAATAACACATATTAAAAGAAATAAACGCAACCAAGAAATTGTAAAAATCGCCCAAGGTCAATTTAAAAAGGACTTGGACATCACGCTTGAAACAAGCCGTAAAAAAAAGCAACAAACCCTCTCTTTTTTATTGAATGACGCCCTTGACGCAGAAGCCTATGAAATGACGGTTGATACCTATAGTATTGTTATTTCAGCAGCTGGAAATAAAGGTTGGTTTTACGGGCTACAAAGCCTGAGACAATTGGCACATAAATCACTACAGATCCCTACAATGACCGTCCAAGACAGTCCGCGTTTCTCTTGGAGAGCTTATATGCTAGATGAGTCTCGCTATTTTCATGGTGAAGATTTCGTAAAACTTATGTTAGATCAAATGGCCTTATTAAAAATGAATGTTTTTCATTGGCATTTAGTAGATGACGGAGGATGGCGTATCGAAATAAAAAAATACCCACGCTTAACCACTGTCGGCTCCAAGAGAAGAGATTCTGAAATTGGAACTTGGGGAAGCGGGAAGTTTTCTGGAGAACCTCATGAAGGATTCTATACACAAAAACAAATAAAAAATATTGTAGCTTACGCTGCTGAAAGAAACATTACCATTGTTCCAGAATTTGAAATGCCCGGACATTCTAGTGCGGCAATCGCTTCTTATCCATGGCTAGGCACCTTAGGAACGGACTTAGAAGTTCCAATAAGATTTGGACGTCTTTTTGACAATTACGACATTACAAAACCAGAAGTCATTACTTTTATCCATGATGTATTGGAAGAAATATTCGAATTATTCCCTTCAAAGGTCATTCATATTGGCGGAGATGAAGTGGGCTATAAAGTTTGGGAAGAAAGTAAGAGCGTACAAAAATACATGAAAGAAAACAACATCGAATCCCCAGCCGATTTACAAATTCAGTTCACCAATAGTATTTCTAAATTCATCGAAAAAAATGGACGTAGAATGATGGGTTGGAATGAAATAATGGGGAAAAACATCCACCATGGTTTCGCTGAAAAAAAGAATGATAAAGAAGCGAAAACAGCCTTGGCAAAAAACGTTGTTGTCCATTTTTGGAAAGGAAATATTGATTTATTGACAAAAGCAGCCCAAGAGGGATACGGTATTGTAAACTCTACACACAGTAACACTTATTTGGACTATAACTACAAAAAAATCTCACTAGAGAAAGCGTACAGCTTTAACCCTATCCCAAAAGATTTGGCAGTAGAATACCACAGAAACGTCTACGGATTAGGCTGTCAAATGTGGAGTGAATGGACCCCTACAAACGACGATGTAGCAAGACAAACATTCCCTAGAATTGCTGCCTTTGCAGAGGTTGGATGGACAGAAACCAACAACAAAGATTTTAACTCCTTTTCGAAAGCTTTAGAACAACTTAAAAAATACTGGGCAACACAAGGAATTAATTATTACAACAAATAAAAACTTATCATTTTACTTATATGCGATTTATCTATTTAATTCTGCCCTTTTTATTCCTGGCCTCTTGTAGTTCAGAATCTCCTTCTTTTGACAAGGAAGCTCTAAATATAATCCCGCTACCGCATAAGGTAGAGGTGTTTTCGGGGGCCTTTAAAATTGAGGCAACGACACAAATATACGCCACCACTCCAACACAAATTAATGCGGCAAATCTCTTTAACAAGCTCTTGAAAAACAGCAGTGGTTATACCTTGGAAATTAGCGATCAAAAGAACGCTGAAATTCAATTCAAAAATAGGGATTCACTTTCAAAAGAAGGCTATAAACTACGGGTAGATCCCGCCGGAATAACCATAGAATCCGGAGATGGTGCAGGTTATTTATACGCCATACAAACCATACGACAACTGTTACCTCCTAGCATTGAATCTCAGAACGGGACTACAAAGTCTTGGTGGGTGCCAAGCGTTGAAATAACCGATGCTCCACGTTTTAAATGGCGTGGAATGCACATGGATTTTAGCCGTCACTTTTTCAGTTTGGAAGAAGTGAAGTTGTTTTTAGATCATATGGCCTTGTATAAATTGAACAAGTTTCACATGCATTTGACGGATGATCAAGGATGGCGTATTGAAATTAAAAAATACCCGCTGCTTACCGAAAAAGGGGCTTGGAGAACAGAAGATGCCAATGACAAACACTGTAACGAGAAGGCGAAAACCAATCCTCTGTTTATCATCGACCCACAACATTTTCAAGAGAAAGATGGCGTAAATAAATATGGAGGTTTCTTTACTCAAGTACAGATAAAAGATATTATTAGCTATGCAGCTGCTTTAAATATAGAAGTGATTCCTGAAATAGACATGCCTGGGCATTTTAAGGCTGCCATTGATAATTATCCTTATTTATCCTGTACAGGTGAAGCCGGATGGGGAGAACAATTCTCTAGACCTGCTTGTTTAGGAAAACAAGGCTCATTGGATTTTGCAAAAGATATTTTAACTGAAATAGCCGCACTATTCCCTTCACAATACATCCATATTGGTGGTGATGAAGTAAACATTCAGTCCTGGAAAGAATGCGATAAATGCCAAAGAGCAATTCAAAAAAACAACTTAAAAAACGAACATGAATTGCAGTCCTTTTTTAATAAAGACATTGCTGATTTCTTACATTCAAAAGGAAAACGATTGTTAGGATGGGATGAAATTGCAGAAGGTGGTTTATCGAGTGATGCCACTGTTATGTGGTGGCGTAATTGGGCTCCAAAGGCCAGAGATATTACCGTAAATAATGGTTCGGATTTAATTATTACCCCAGATTTTGAATATTATTTTGACTTTACAAATGAGTCTACTCCACTTTCTAAAGTGTATAATTACGAGCCTGTACCCGAACATTTCACCCCCAAACAAAGGGCACATGTCATTGGAATCCAAGCAAATTTATGGTCGGAGAGAATTCCTAATTTTAAACGTTTACAATACCAAGCTTTTCCACGCTTACAAGGATTGGCAGAAACGGCATGGAGTTTAAAAGAACATAAGGATTTTGATAATTTCACCCAGCGACTAGAGGGGCACTACCCTAGAATGGATGCTTTAAATATTAATTATTTCATCCCTTCAGTAGAAGGTTTACCTAACCAAATTGTTTTTATAGACAAAGCAATCATCCAATTAAAAGCTCCTTTAGAAGGAATGGACATCTACTATACATTGGATGGAACGCTACCTTCTGATAAGGCTACAAAATACACTGGAACCATCGAGATAACCGCCAATACCACCATTCAAGTAATTGTTTATAAAGGCACTGTTTTTAGCGAAATAAAATCAGCGACTATAGAAAAACAAGCCTATATAGAAGCCTTAAAAGTACAACCTACCCTTGGAAGCATCCAACGTTGGGGGGAAGCCATAAAAGCCAAGGATGTGGAATCTGTCTCTTTAAATCAAGACAGCTCCCCTATCCTTGTCCAAGAAATTGGCTTAAAAGAATTTGCCGACACAGAACATATCGCCTTACTTTTTAAAGGTTATTTTAAAGCAGCAACAGATGGTTTATATGAGTTTTCTACCAAATCAGATGATGGAAGTTTGTTGTATATTGCTGATAAATTGGTCGTAGATAATGGTGGAAACCACGCTGGAATTGTAAGAGAAGGAATGGTAGCCCTTAAAAAAGGATGGCATCCCATCACTATTAGATACCATCAAGGAGGTGGTGGTAGTGAATTGACAGCATGGTACAAAACACCTACGGGTGAAAAAAAATTATTAAATAGCTCCGTAATCGGATATTAACTATGAAAAACTTAAAACGAAGCATCCCTTTACTGTTCCTTGTTTTATTGACAACTTGTCAAAGTGTAACATCACCGCCTCAAAAACCCAATATCATTCTATTTATGGTAGATGATATGGGCTGGCAAGACACTTCTGTCCCTTTTTGGAACAAAAAAACGGCATTTAATGATCGGTATCACACACCAAATATGGAACGACTGGCCAGTGAAGGTCTTAAATTAACCCAAGCCTATGCGACACCTGTTTGTTCTCCTACACGTGTCAGTCTAATTTCGGGAATGAATGCCGCAAGGCATCGCGTAACCAATTGGACTTTAAGAAGAGGAAAGTACATGGTTCAACCCCCAAAAGGATTGCAAATACCTCGATGGAATTTAAACGGAGCTCAACCAACGGACAGTATAGAATTAGCGATTCATATTACTCCTTTTCCACAAATTTTAAGAGACAACGGCTATCACACGATCCATGTTGGAAAAGCCCATTTTGGAGCTGAAGGAACTCCGGGAGCCAACCCTAGTAATTTAGGTTTCCAAACCAATATAGCCGGACATGCTGCAGGTGCTCCTGGGAGTTATTATGGGAAAGAAAACTTCAAGAAATACACTGATAAAAACTCTATTTGGGATGTCCCAGACCTTTCGAAACATCATGGAAAAGAGGTGTTTTTAACAGAAGCATTGACCTTAGAAGCCATGGATGCCATGGATATAGCATTAAATGAGGATACGCCCTTCTATTTGTACCTATCTCATTACGCGGTTCACACTCCAATTATGGGAGACCCTAGATATGAACAGAAGTACATAGAAAAAGGACTCGACTCTATAGAAGCCAAATACGCTTCTATGATTGAAGGCATGGATAAAAGTCTGGGAGATATCTTAGATTTTGTCGCTAAAAAAGGAATTGCTGACAATACCATCATTCTTTTTATGTCCGACAATGGCGGCTTGAGTGCCGTGGCTAGAGGTGGTAAAAAACACAGCCATAACAAACCTTTGTCTAGTGGAAAGGGATCCATACATGAAGGAGGAATTCGTGAACCAATGCTGGTAAAATGGCCTGGAGTTACCCATCCTAATTCTGTAAGTAACCAACAGCTTATTATTGAAGATTTTTATCCAACAATCTTGGAAATGGCGCAAATATCGAACTACAAAACGGTTCAAAAAATTGATGGTATCAGTTTTACGGCTATCTTAAAAGGAAATGAACCTTCTCTTTTGGAGAGGCCCTTGTTTTGGCATTACCCCAATAATTGGGGACCATCAGGACCTGGAATTGGTGCTTTTAGTGCGGTAAGATTGGGTGATTATAAATTGATTTACTACCATATAGATGAAAGCTTTGAGTTGTTTGACATACGCAATGACATTGGAGAGACTCAAAACCTGACAACTATAAATCCTTTGAAAAAAGTTGAGTTAGCAAAAATATTAAGTAATTATTTACGTTCCGTAGATGCCCAGATGCCCACGCATACAAAGACAGGAAATCAGGTATCATGGCCCGACACAATCATAGATAGTAAAATATGAGCACCCTGAGAAAAATAAGTGTCTCTTTTGCCTTACTTATCTTTACATGCCATATTGCGACGAGTCAACAACAGGCACAAAAACCGACGATAAAGATACTTTCTTTTAATATTTACCATGGAGAAAACACTCATGGAGACGGGAATATTGCTTCTATTGCAGCACTTATAAAAAATTTACAACCCGATTTTGTAGGTTTACAAGAAGTAGATCTTAAGACCGAAAGAAGTAATTTTACTGATTTTAGTAACCTGCTCGCTGCTCGTACAAATATGAGCTCCCTATTTGGAAAAGCAATAGATTTTAACAAAGGAGCATACGGTCTTGCCCTACTCTCTAAACACCGTTTAAAAAAAACGATACAACATCGTCTGCCTAACAAAAGGTACCGAGAGTCAAGAATATTAATCGCGGTAAACAGTCTTATTGACCAACATGAAATACAAGTCATAAACACCCATTTAGACCATGCAAAATCAGATAAGCTACGCTTGGTTCAGTCTCAATTTATAAACAAGCTATTTTGCAATGATAGCCTTCCTAAAATCTTGATAGGAGATCTTAACGCAGTGCCAAATAGTGAACCCATACAGCAATTAAAAAACAATTGGAAACTTACAGATACACAGTGTTCACCCACCGCAACATATCCTTCTAATGCTCCTAATATTAAAATAGATTATATCATGGTGTATCCACCAAATAAGTGGAAAATAATAAGTTCAACAGTTATAAATACTGGCGAAATCTCGGACCATTTGGCCTATTTTGTAACTTTGCAATTATTATAGTTATAGAACACTACGGAAGTAAAGAGACGATACCAAAAAAACTGTACATTATAATGATACTTGATGTATAGCCCAAAACAATTTATGTCTTCCTTTATTTATGGACGTATTTTATAATAACAGTTGCGTAAACAACTAATTCAATAACAAAAAAAGCGCTAAAATCAATAGATTTTAGCGCTTTTTTTAAAAGAGCAACTCACTAAATAATTTAGTTGTTAAAGTAGATTCCACTTGGAATGATCCCCGTAGCAACTGTATTTAGTTTCTCTTTACTGATATGGTTATATATCACTAAGCTACCAGCACTTGCATAATCCTTAGCATCTGTTACAAACAAAAATCCATTACTTGCTTTTAAACCATATAACGATTTCGCCTCTGTTTCAATATAAACGTCCAATGGCAATAATGCAGATGAAGTATGCATCTTGTATACACTAGAACTAACAGCATACAAAATATTTGAACCATCTATAGTTAAGTGAATAGGATGCGTTCCTTCAAATTTATATGTTGTATCCACCTCATCACTTATAGAATTAATTTTATACAAAAAACCATCGGTTTCAGCACCTGTCCACGAAGGAACACCACCACAAAGAACCCAAAGATTATTTTCATTATCAACTCCCATTGAGTTAGGAACAAAGGCAACTTCAATCTCAGTTTCCACGGTACTTAATTTTGAATTAATAACAGAGATTATATTATTATACTCATATGATTTATCAGCTTTAATAAATCTAGATCCAGCATGAGCAACATAGATCATATCCCCAATTACTTGCATTTTCTCAGGACCAAAAGAAACAGGAATACTTGATTTGAAAGCCAATGTATTTACATCAAAAACAGCAATAAAACTTCCTGTTTCTTTAGCAGCATCTCCCCAGTTAGAAACATATAAATTTTCGTTTACCACAACGGCATAACGAGGATTTACTAAATGTTCATCAATGGTACCTTCCTTGATAAAAGTAAAGCGGTTTACGACTTTTATTTTATGAGAATTATTTACCACAAGAAAAGCTTGATTGCCATACAAAACCATAGATTGTAGGATATTCCCTATATCCTCCGTGTTTTCTGCCTTATAAATAGCATCTGTCGATTCTAACAAATCATTTGAAACATAGGTAACTGTACCTGATCCATTTTGGAAAGGACCTTCGTTAACCACTAATACTCCACCTTCATAATCACCTCTTGGCGTGTACACAGGTATGTCTGTTTCATTATTACAAGACGTTAGTAACAGTGTCGCTGCAACGACTGTAAGTAGCATTTTTTTAATGTTCATTATTCTTAAATTTTAATTAGTATTTGAAATTGATAATTGGTTCCAGGCATCGGTCGATAACTGATAACCGCATAGTGTTTATTATAGATGTTATTTACTTGAAGTCCTAAAACAGGCTGAACGTTTTTCAAGCCTTTTAGGGTATAATTTAAACTTATATTATGTAAAGAATAACCCGGTACAAAATATGAATTATCGGTAGTTGTAAAGCTTTTACCATGAAACAACACGTGATAAGACCCTGAAATACTATTATGCTGAGCGGATAATTTATAGTTTATTTTATTTTTTGGCACATACATCAATTGTTTCTTTTTTACGATATCTTGCGCAATGGTATGACTGTAGTTTAACTCCGATGATAGCTGTACGTTAAAAACAGAAAATGTATTCTTAAGCCCTAGTTCTAGCCCGTAATTGGCCGCTTTATCAATGTTTTTAGGTGTCCATGCTCCTACACCTCCACCGGCGCCATTCTCAACATCTACGCTACTATTTGGCGACCATTTAATCAAATCACGAGAGGAAATATAAAAGGTATTTACCGTAGCCTGAATCCACTTCTTATTCAGTGCGATCCCCAGCTCTCCTTGTAGCGAAGATTCTGGTTTTAAATCTGGGTTTCCCAATACGTTCCAAAATAAATCGTTAAACGTAGGAACCCTATAATTTTTAGATGCATTTATTTTATACACAAAATCACCACGAGTATAGGCAGCATCTATCCCCATTAAAAAGGGAATATCAAAGCTATTTGAAAATTCTTTTCGTACTGAAACATCATAATGAAAACGATGTGTTACACGATGATTTAACATGGAATATAAGGAATAACTCCTTCTACTAACCCCATCCAAACTATCTCCATCACCCTTGGTATAACTCAAATCAATTCCGGAAAGCAGCTTTATTTTCGTAGTTAGCTTATAATCCAATTGGTATTTTAACAAACTGTTCTTTGAATTTCCTTCAGAATAAAAATTTGGAGAGGAACGCTTGGCAAAATAGGTAAATTCATCGTAGAGATAGGCCAATTTTAATGTAGAAACCAATCTTCTTTTCGTGTACTTCCATTCCAATAATATTTTGTAATTCACATCATCTTGCTTGGATTCTGAAGGTGCTGTCAGTGTGTTAGACAGGCCTCTTTCCGACTGGGTTCCATCCAAAAACAGGCTCAACAAATGGGTGTCACTTAACTTAAAACCAACTACGGCATTTAGATTATTATTGAAAAAATCTCCATTATTATTGTAATCGTCAGTGTCCCAGTATTTATAATCATTGTCCGAGGACATTCTTCCAAATCCAATTTGTGCAAAGCTTTTATTGGTACTTGTTTTAAACCTGTAATTTACTTTATAGGTATTATAACTCCCATAAGAACTCGATAAAAGATGGCTTTGTTGACGCTTAAAATCAATTTTATTTTTTAAGTGAATACTTCCACCTATAGCACCACTTCCAAAAAGGATGCTTCCACCCCCAGCTCTCACCGTCATTTCATCGATAGACACAGAATTAATCATGTTAAAATCGGTTTGTCCATTCAAGGTGGAATTCACCGGAATACCATTCCACAACACTGCGGTATGACTTGATCCAGTCCCTCTAAATGAAGGTGATGATAACATGGCAACTCCATAGCTTTTAAAATAGATGGATGATGTGGTTTGCAACAACGCGCTCAAACTTTGATGGTTTGATTTTAAAATAGAATCGTTGAATGTTGTGATTTTAAAACCTACAGAATAGGTTGTTAATTTACTAGAAGGCAGCAATACCTCTTCCAATTGTTCTACTTTTTTGTTCTGTGCAAACAAAGAGCCCAATGTCATTAGTAAAATTGAAGTAATCGTATATTTATTCATAACCAAACCTTTCTTCCCGAAAGTCTCTAAAATTAATATTGATTTGGTAGGTCTCCTGGCTTGCGTAATTTTCACATCCTTCCCGCTCTCTTCAAGCAGTGGTTATCTCGTAAAAACGTTCCTAAACGGATTGGCTTACAGTTGCGGGTACAGCTTCGGATTGACACCGAATTCCCTTTTATTTCTTCTCTGAAATCATCAGAATTGAAACCAAATACAGGGCAAAGATACTTTATAAAATTGAAAAGATGTTTAAAATCATAGGAATCTTAACAAAAAACTTACAATATTTGTAGGATAATTAAAGCCCTAAATAATGATACATTATATTTCTGGAGGCGAAAGATCAGGAAAAAGTTCTTACGCCCAAGGTTTGGTAGAAAATCTTTCTAAAACCCCCGTCTATTTAGCCACTGCACGTTGTTGGGACGATGATTTTAAAGCGCGCATTCAACGACATAAAAACGAGAGAGGTCCTCAATGGATTAATATTGAAGAGGAGGTTCACTTAGCCAAAGCTACTCCTAAAAATCAGGTTGTATTATTGGATTGTGTCACTTTATGGATTACAAATCTGTACTTAGATTTTGATAATAATGTAGAAAAATCACTACAATTTGCCAAAGATGAAATCGATAAACTGGATGAGATAGACAGTGTTATTTATATCATTTCCAATGAAATAGGAATGGGAGTACATGCCCAAAATCACATGGCTAGAAAATTTACCGAATTGCAAGGTTGGGTAAATCAATACATCGCAAAAAAAGCAAAAACTGCCACTTTTATGGTGTCAGGAATCCCTTTAAAAATAAAAGAATAATTATGACACAGTTTCACATTACACCGCTTGATAAAAAGATTGAAAAAGCATTACAACACAAAATTGACTTTAAAACAAAACCACAGGGTTCTTTAGGTACTTTAGAAAGTATTGCGTGTCAGATTGGTTGTATTCAAAACACCCTAAGCCCAGTGCTTACAAATCCTACCATGGTAGTTTTTGCAGGGGATCACGGGATTGCAACTACAGGATTGGTAAGTCAGTATCCACAGGAAGTAACCGCTCAAATGGTGCTTAATTTTCTACAAGGAGGTGCTGCTATCAACGCATTTTGTGGTCAGAATGGGATGGATTTAAAAGTGGTAGATGCGGGTGTGAATTTTGATTTCCCAGCAAGTGACCAACTTATCGATGCAAAGATAGCCAAGGGAACACAAAACTATTATGAAGTTCCTGCAATGAGCACGGAGCAATTGGATTTGGCTCTTTTAAAAGGCCGCCAAATTGTAGCTTCCATTCACGAAAACGGCTGTAATTTGATTGCTTTTGGAGAAATGGGTATTTCTAACACCTCTTCTGCATCCTTACTTATGAGCAGTATTTTAAACATCCCTGTCGCTGATTGTGCAGGAAATGGAACAGGTCAAAATGATGCAGGAATGATAAAAAAAATAACGGCCTTGGAAGCGGTTCAAAAAACACATGGAACATTAAACAATCCGACAGAAATTCTTGCCACTTATGGTGGTTTTGAAATCGCAATGATTTGTGGAGCCATGTTAGAAGCCGCCGCTCGTAAGATGGTTATTTTAGTAGATGGTTTTATCGTGACAAGTGCCTTGTTAATTGCACAATCTATGGATAAAAAGATCTTGGATTATTGTTTGTATGCTCATGCATCAAATGAACAAGGACATCAAAAAATGTTGAACTATTTAAACGCAGAACCTATCCTAAATTTAGGCCTTCGCTTGGGAGAAGGAACTGGAGCTGCACTTGCTTTACCAATCATCCGTGCCGCTGTGAATTTTCTTGAACAAATGGCTAGTTTTGAGCAAGCAGGTGTAAGTAATAAAGAATAAGTATTTACCTATATTTAACAAGACAAAAGACTTTATTACTATACACGTAAGCATGGTTTTTTAAATACGCTATATTATGAAAAAAGAGTTTGACATATTTTTAACCGCAATCATGTTTTTTACGCGAATTCCCTGCCCCCATTGGGTAGATCATTCTAAAGATCTTTTAAACAAAAGCACGCGCTATTTTGCCTTAGTTGGCATTATAGTGGGGGCCTTTGGAGGTGCTATATATTACGGAGCAAGCTATCTTTTCGGCCAAGATTTGGCACTACTTTTAAGTATGATGGGAACTATTTGGATTACAGGTGCTTTTCATGAAGATGGTTTTGCGGACATGTTGGACGGTTTTGGCGGAGGATGGACAAAAGAAAAAATCTTAACCATCATGAAAGATTCTCGCTTGGGAACTTATGGCACCGTCGGATTGATATTTCTACTGGCTACTAAGTTTTTAAGCTTGCAAAATATTCATGGGATCCAGGTTGTTTTTATGTTGATTGCTGGACATTCCATCAGTCGTTTTTTTGCAACTATTCTGATTTACAAATTGCCTTATGTAAGAGATGACGGCAGCGGAAAAGAGAAACCTTCGGCAGATAATATGCAGTTAAAATCGCTCTTATTAAATAGTGTTTTCGGGTTGTTACCTCTGTTATTATTTCAAGAAATCACCGTCTTTATAGTCCTCATTCCTTGTGCAATTGCCACCTATTTAATGGCGCAATTTTTTAAGAAATGGATTGGAGGTCATACTGGAGATTGCGCAGGTGCCACCCAACAAGTTGTAGAGATTGTTTTTTACTTAAGCATGCTCGCTTTTTGGAAAATTCTCTGTATTTACAGCTGTCAATTAGCGGTATAACCCCCATTTAACAGACGTCCATATTTTTATCAACAACTAATTTATGAAAAACATTAAAATACTACTTAGTCTATCGTTACTGTTACTGACAATCTCCTCATGCAAGGAAAATGTAGAGAAACAAAAACCAAAAGAAACCAATCAGTCTATTAAATACGCAAAAGGGTTCCGTATTTATCCTGTTGATAACTATACAAGAATAGAAATATCTGCACCTTTTCAAGGAGCTGACAAAGCTATTTCATTCTATGTCTATAAAGAAGGAGCCATCATCGCAAAAGAACATAAAAAAACGGATTATATTCAAGCTCCTCTCCTGCGATTTATCCCTACCAGCACTACGCATATCCCGATGATAGAATTGTTGAATTCTGAAGATAAAATCGTCGGATTTCCGGACACTAAATATGTTTCATCTGTAAAAACAAGGGCACTTATTGATGCAAAAAAAATCATTGATATTGGAGGAGAACAACAGATAAACACAGAAATATTATTGGACTTAAATCCCCAATTAATGATCGCTTTTTCGGTCAAAGGAAATCATCGAAATTTTGACATCATTCAAAAAATGGAGGTTCCAATTATCTATAATGGTGACTGGCTAGAATCGACCCCTTTGGGAAAAGCAGAATGGATAAAATTCTTTGGTGTGCTATTGGGGCAAGAAAAACGTGCCGATAGTATTTTTAATCAAATTGAGAAAAATTATTTGGCCGCAAAAAAATTGGTAAAAAACACTACGCATCAAAAACGTGTGTTATCAGGAGGTCCTTTTAAAGACATATGGAACAATCCAAGAGGCGAAAGTTACGAGGCTCAATTTTTAAAAGACGCCAACCTAGATTATGTGTTTAAAAACACCAAAGGAAGCGGTAGCCTTTCTTATAATGTAGAGGAAGTTTTTGAGCAAGCCAAAGACATCGACATCTGGTTGACGCCTAGCTTTTACAATACCATGGAACTTTTAGGTAATGGGAATGGAATTTTCAAAGAATTTGATGCCTACAAAAAAAATCAAGTCTATACTTTTGTCAATACCAAAGGAGCCACAGGAGGGCTTATCTATTACGAATTGGCCGCAATACGCCCTGATTATGTGCTAAAAGATTTAATCAAAATTGGCTATCCAGAGTTACTCCCAGATTATAAAATGCAGTTTTACAAAAAATTAGAATAACTCAAACCGTTTTAAAAGGTATTATTTATTGATAATACCTTTTAAAACTTCAATAACTGTATCTATTTCTGCTGTAGTATTCAGTTTACTAAACGAAAACCGTACCGAGGTTTTCTCCGCATTTTCTGCAGACAAAATGGTGTTCAATACATGAGATCCTTTATTAGACCCACTCTGACAGGCACTACCACCCGAAGCAGCAATTCCTTTTAAGTCCAAATTAAATAACATCATCGCATAATTCTTTGGAAAACGAACGTTTAAAATAATATGGCTCGTTTTAGCAGCATCATCTGAGTTCCCATTATAAGCGATTCCCTCAAAATTACTGTTTAACGCAGCTATAAAATAATCTTTTAAGGATTGTATATAAATGGTTTCTTCCGCTATTTGATCACAGCCTAATTGCAAGGCACTTCCCATTCCAACAATGGAATGTACGTTCTCTGTTCCAGCTCTCGCCCCTTTTTCTTGTTCACCTCCATGTAGTATTGGAGCAATCCCAAAGCCTTTTTTGACATAGGCAAACCCTACGCCTTTAGGTCCGTGAAATTTATGCGCACTGGCTACCATGAAATCAACAGGTGTCTCCTTTAAATCTATCTTAAAATGTGCGACACCTTGTACTGTATCCGAATGAAAAAGAGCGCCGTGTTGTTCGCACAATCCTCCTATTTTTTTCAAATCTAATAAGGTTCCTATTTCGTTATTGATATACATTAAACTCACCAATACTTTTGTTTCTGCGTTTGACATCAAATGTACCAAGTGATTGTAATCCACTACGCCAAATTCATCTACATTCACATCTAGTACTTGAATATCAAAGTCTCTTTTTAATTGTGCAATCGTGTGCAATACCGCATGATGTTCTATTTTAGAAGAGATAATCGTCCGCACTCCTAAATTTACAACGGCATTTCTTAAAATCAAATTATCGGCTTCACTACCTCCTGCAGTAAAAATAATTTCACTAGATGAAACGTTTAAATATTTCGCAATAGTTTTACGAACCGTTTCCACTGCAGACTTAGCCGTACGACCTAATTTATGTGTAGAGGACGGGTTCCCAAAGTTAGTTCTCATGGATTCACTCACAACCTCAATCACTTCTGAAATAATAGGTGTTGTAGCCGCATTGTCAAAATATATAGTATTCATCTTTCGTCTAGATTTTAAAAGCACAAAAGTAGTTAAAAAATAGAATTCCTTGCTTTTTAAAACAGCACAATCGTAAAAAACATTACATTTGTGCTCGTAAAAACTAGAAACAATATTAAAAATGAGAAAAGTCCTTTTATTATTAAGTGTTATGGTGTTATTTTCGTGTAATGACGGTAATTTTGAAATCCCTTCTATGGAATTTGAAGCCAGCATATCCGAATGTGGGGACCTCTTATTATACCGTTTAAACAATGCTAAAACAGAAGTAATAGCACTATCATTGTCCGAGGATCTTTTGCCTACAGAAGAAAAAGCTATCACTATTTCTTTGGGAAGTAGCACCACGGTTACTTATTTAATATTTGACACTAAAGTTGGAACTTCCTATTTTTGTAATGACATCCCTCCTACCACGCCTAAAGTCTTACAAAACTATACGGCAACCAATGGGAATATTATTATAAACACAACACCTATCACAGATGTTGATAACACCGTGACTGGCTATAGCCATACCATTGTATTGACCGATTTGATTCTAAACAATGGCAGCGAAAAATTAGGCTTCGAGTCTTTTGACTTTGGGACTATCCAACGTAAGTTGTAATCATTAAACCCAACCTGACAAAATCCTATTCTAGAATACGTTTTGTTCGATGTCTTTTTGTTCCTTTTTAAAGGCTTTTTTAGCCTTGTCTAGCTCAGTTGTTTTCATATACTCTGAGATTGATTTATTGTCTACTACTTTTTTAAGACACCTTCTCCCACTCCATGAACGAATACCACTCTTGGAATTCGGTTTCTATTTACAAATTAAGCATGTCATAATCCCCCATGCCTCAACTAGTTTATAACAACTGCTAAGCCCTATTTTTAACCGAAAGAATATTACGTAGGATTCTGTAGAATCACAACTTCGGTAGCACCCAATCCATATTTTTGGAAAGAGGCGGCATATACTTCTACGGGATAGCGTCCAAATAAATAATCCAACTCTGTTTTTAATACACCTTCTCCTACTCCATGAACGAATACCACTCTTGGGATTCGGTTTCGAATGGCAAACTCTAATTGGCGCTTTGCAGTTTCTATTTGCAAATTAAGCATGTCATAATTACCCATGCCCCTACGAGAATTTGTCAACTGATGAATATGTAAATCCACTTCCATAGGAGGTTGCTTGTCTTTTTTACTATCACGTTTCTCTTTGGTCTTAGGTTTCCCTTTTACAAACTCTACGTTTTCTCTTAGCAAGGAATAATTATTGATCCGTGCTTTTTTAGAAATCTCATGTTGGTCCATGTTTTTTTTCACCAACTCTTTTTGAGTAAATTTCATCATAAAACCATCCGTAGTTTCTATGGTGACTGTTTCTTTTTGAACCGCCACTACTTCACCACTTATCACATCATCCAATACAGATACCAAGTCTCCTTTTTTGAAATTCATTTGTTAACTATTAATTAATTCTTAAAACAAGTTCAATCTTTTGCAAATGTATTATTATTGTACAAAAAACAAAGAGAATGCAGACATCAATCGTTAAAACCACTGAGAATTTTTTCAAATCAGCCCTAAATGAGGAAAAATTAACACCTGAAAGAAAAATATTGCTTAGCACAATCGCAAAAACTGCTGTTGATGCTTTAAAAAAGGACCAACCGGTGAATTTTAATTTTATTTGCACCCATAATTCTCGTCGCAGTCAATTATGTCAAGTATGGGCACATTATGCCACACATTATTTTAAGCTTGAGAACATTCAAAATTTTTCTGGAGGAACTGCGGTCACCGCATTTTTCAGAAACACCGTAAAAACTTTACAAAACGTTGGTTTTAATTTTCACTTGATGGAGTTTTCTCATGCAAACCCCAAATATATTATCTCAAACGATCACCATAAAGAAACGCTACTGGCTTTTTCAAAATTATATGATGATGAATCCAATAGCAGTCCATTTATTGCCATCACCACCTGTAACAATGCCGATGAGAACTGTCCATTTATTACAGAAGCTACACATCGTTTTCACCTCCCTTTTATAGATCCAAAATCTCATGATGATACCGACTTACAGGAAGAAAAATATATGGAAACAAATAGGCGTATCGCAGGAGAATTGCATTTCTTGTTTTTAACTATTTCTAAATTGATTTAATTTATCTATATTTGGTTTGAGATAAGAGAGATAGAGAATAGATAAGAGAGAATAGACCCCCAAAACTAACAGCTAGATTGAAAGAAATTATACAATTTTTAGAAGAAAATATGCTTTCGTGTTCCTATAAAAAATATTTAGGAGGGATGGATTGTATGGGCTGTGGTATGCAGCGTTCTATTGTTCACTTGTTAAAAGGAGAATTTTTAGACGCTTTTTATATGTACCCTGCTATTTATACATTAATTATAATGCTTCTGTATTTGGGATTGCATCTGCGATTCTCTTTTAAATATGGTGCTAAAATATTACTGTATTTATTTATTGTAAACATAAGTATCATCCTCATTAATTACGGATTAAAATTTATCAACTAAAATTAACATAGAATATGGAAAAACAAAAATTACCACATGCACAAAGCTCGCTAGTCTTTGGGATTATTTCAATTGTAACTGCCTGTTGTTGTCTGGGTTTACCTGGATTTATCTTTGGACTTATAGGTTGGAGTAATTCGAAAAAAGCATACGCTTTATTAGAACAAAACCCGGATGAATATGAAGGAGAAGGAAATGCAAATACGGGAAAAATCACTTCCATCATAGGAATGGTGATTGGTGCGTTAATTGTTCTTAATATTGTTTATTCAATTGCTACAACTGGTTGGTCAGAAATGATAGAACAGTTTCAACAAGCCATGGAACAAGCTCAACAGCAATAATAATAATCAAAAAAGGCTGTTTTCAATTTATGAAAACAGCCTTTTTTATTAAATTTCTTTATTTTTATCGTAGGGTATACTTGCTAAAATATGCTCAATAACTTCCGACCGTGCCGATGTTTTACGATTGGCTTTTATAGTTTTCCATTGGACAGAATTTCCAACTCCTGCTTCATACATTATACGTCTATAATGGGTGTATTGATCCCATAATTCCTGTGCTTTTTTATCTACCGCAGTCATTTTCCATTGCTTTAATGGATTGGTACGAATGTCTTCAAAGCGTTTTTCTTGTTCTCTTTTAGAAATAGACATGTAAATTTTCACTAACCGGGTTCCCGACTCCGTAATCATACGTTCAAAATCGTTTACTTGATTCATAAAAATTTCATATTCCTCTTGGGTACAAAATCCATTTACAGGCTCTACTACCGCTCTATTATACCAACTACGGTCAAAAAAGACGATCTCACCGGCTTTGGGAAATTGTCTCACATAACGTTGAAAATACCATTGTGTCTTTTCTTCCTCTGTAGGTTTTGACAGGGCTACAATTCTAAAATGACGTTGGTTCATACGTTCCGTAATCCTTCTAATGGCCCCTCCTTTTCCTGCGGCATCTCTTCCTTCAAAAATAATGATGATTCGCTCGTTTTCATCGATGGCCCATTGTTGCAATCGAATTAACTCTACTTGGAGTTTTTTTAATTTCTTTTCGTAATCTACAAATCGGACCGCTTTTTCTATATTAAAAGGATCCTTCATAAATAAGGCCTTTAAGCCTTTATTAGTATTCAGTTTATCTACGTCTGCTTGGGTAATTTTAAATTCTTTCTTCATTAGTCCATGTCGTTTGATGAACGAAAATATCGCATAATATAATTTGGATCGGGAATGATAGAAGTCGCTGCTTCATTTTTCCCTTCATAATCAAAACAAGACAATACATGTCGGATACATTCCAAGCGTGCAGCCTTTTTATCATTTCCTTGCACAATCATCCACGGACTGTAACTAGTATGTGTTTTTCCGAACATTTGGTTTTTATACAAACTGTAGTCATCCCACAGTTCCTGTCCTTTTTTATCTACCGGACTAAACTTCCATCTTTTTAATGGGTTTTTTAGACGGGCATCAAATCTATCCATTTGCTCTTTTTTAGAAATAGAAAACCAGAACTTGATGATCACAATACCGTCTTCGTACAACATGTGTTCAAACTCCGGTACTTGCTGCATAAACTCATTGTATTGTTGGGTGCTACAAAACCCCATCACTGGCTCTACAACAGCTCTATTATACCAGCTACGGTCAAAAAATGAGATCTCTCCCGGATTTGGCAAGTTTTTTATATAACGTGTAAAGTACCACTGTCCTTTTTCTACTTCTGTAGGAATCGCTAAGGCTACGTGGCGTACGGATCTCGGATTTAGATGCTCCATAAAACGACGGATATTCCCCCCTTTTCCTGCGGCATCTCTCCCTTCAAAAATAACAACTACTCGTTTTTTATGTTTGGCAACCCATTGTTGTAGTTTCACGAGTTCTATTTGAAGTTTCTTCAATTCAGACTCGTAATACAGGTTCTTTTTAACTTTGTCTATATTAATATTTTTCGATTCAATTAAGTGCATCAACTCCTCATTCGTAGAAATCTTAGAAAAATCTTCGAGGGTTAGTTTTGCGGCTGGCTTTTTATCCATTCAGTTTGTTAATCTACTGTTACACAATCTTTGGCTGTATTAGATATTTGCAAATTAGCATCGGAGGGAGAAATATAAGGAATTCCTAGGCCTAAGCCTCGCAAAATAAATAACAGTCCAATTATTACGACAAAAACAGGAATTGCTCGCTGTATTTTTTTTCGTATCGTTAAACTTACGAAATTTCCAGCAAAAAAGACGGCAACCATCAAAGGAATTGTACCCAAACCAAATAATAGCATGTAAATTCCGCCTAAAATGACAGTCCCGCTGCCTATGGCGCCTAATAATGCCATATACACCAAACCGCAAGGAAGGAATCCATTAAAAACACCTAGGCTAAATAGTGCCTTACTCGATTTTTTTTGCAAGTAAAACCCCATTTTTTTCTTGACCATTTGGATGCCACCATAAATAGGTTTTGAAAAATTGTAATTATTTAAAATACGCACAGGAATTAAAACAATCACAATCATTAGAACACCCATAAGAACAGATATACGCTGCTGAAAACCAGCCAAATACAACCCTTTACCTATGAATCCAAAGAATACCCCTATTATTGTATAACTTAAAACACGTCCAAATTGATATAAAAATAATTGCCAGATCATTTTAGGTTTGCTTTTCCGATCTACGGGCAATACAAACACAATAGGCCCACACATTCCTACACAATGCATGCTTCCAGCTAATCCTAATATAAAGGCGGTCCAGAGCATCTAGTAATTGAATTTATCCTTAAACAAATACAAGGTCCCTTCGTAAGACCAGTCGATTTTCACATTCCATCTTCCATCTAGCAATTTTTCATCTTGAATTAACAAGGTGGTATTTTTCAAAGCAATGGTTTTTTGAAAATCAAAATTCTCATCCGCTAAGCGGATAAAATAAACGGTTCCTTTAATTTTTTCCCCATTCATGTTTTCAGGAAAATGAACTAAAACCCCCTCGCTAGAGCGTGTTAAAGTGATGCCCATTTCCAAAGCGGCAGCATTTTCTAGTTTATTTATTTCACCTTGGTATTTTAACTCGTCTTTATAGTATTCTTCCGAGACTAAATGGTGATCATATTTAGCTACAAAGGTAGCTTTATACAAAAACGACAGAATAAAAATCATAAACGACGCCAAGGCGACAACGATGCCTAACGGCCATATTATTTTTGCTTTCATTAACTTAATATTTAGTAGTACAAATGTATTCTATTTAACATATTTGAGATCATTACAACTGTTAATTCATCAATACAGGCCCCATAAAATTAGTAGTACTTGTTTCTATCAAAACATTGTTGGAATATATCCCCAATGTGATTTTTTCTTTAGAGGAACTTAAATCGGTACGGTTGATTTCTATAAACAAGGTTCCTTCTATCAAGCCTTGTTTAGGCACCGTATAATGTCCACCAACTAGGATTACTTCCCCTTTATGAGTTTCTAATCGAATGTCTATTTTATCAATCTCATGGGTTGTTTTATTGATCAATTTAAAAGTGTATACATTTTTTATAGTCGTTGCTGTGGATTGAAAAGTTTGCCCAGGTAAATGGTGAATTTTTGCCTCTACATCAGTTCTGATAAATAACATGGTCACTAATACTCCCATCAATACGGTCAAAATTCCAGAATAAACAATCAGACGAACATTGAATTTGAATTTTTCTTTCTTTACAATTTCTTCTTCCGAGGCATAGCGTACCAATCCTTTTTCAAAACCTACCTGCTCCATAATTTCATCACAAGCATCGATACAAGCAGTACAATTCACACATTCCATTTGGATTCCGTTTCGAATGTCTATCCCTGTAGGACAAACCTGTACACATTGCTTACAATCAATACAGTCTCCATGACCTAAATCATCTCTATCTTCGTTATTTCTGATTTTTTTACGTCCGTTCTCCCCTTCTCCTCTTACAAAGTCATAGGCAACATTTATGGATTTATCATCCAATAACACCCCTTGTAAACGTCCGTAAGGACAGACAATAATACAAGCTTGTTCCCGAAACCAAGCAAAGACAAAATAAAAGACACTGGTAAAGGCTAATAACTTAACAAATGTTCCAACATGTGCAAACGGCCCATCCGTTATATGGGCTATTAGAGTATCACCACCTATAAAATAGGCAAGAAATACATTGGCAATTAATAGGGACAATAAAAAGAAGACGATCCATTTGATTCCCTTTTTAAATATTTTCTCCTTATTCCAAGGCATTCTATCCAAGCGCATTTGCTTTGAGCGATCTCCTTCTATAAAATATTCAACTTTTCTGAAAATCATTTCTAAAAAAATGGTCTGTGGACAAATCCAACCACAAAATATCCTCCCAAAAACTACCGTAAAAAGAATGATAAATACGATACTCGTAAGCATTGAAATGACTAATAGATAAAAATCTTGCGGCCAAAAAGGAAAACCAAAAATATTAAATTTTCGATCCATTAAATTAAACAACAAAAACTGATTGCCATTGATTTTAATAAAAGGGGCCGAAAATAAAAATGCAATTAACAGGTAACTTACATAACCACGGTACTTATACAAGCGACCTTTTGGCTTTTTAGGATAAATAAAATTACGTTTACCATCATCATTAATGGTTCCAATAGAATCTCTGAATGTTTCTTTGCCTTGTACTCCCATAAGTTTATTATATTGAAAAAGGCTATCTGTCCTTTTCACTTTGTAAATTTAAGCATCTTCTCGAAATAGCTTGTTACAAAAGTGACCAAAACACATAGCCAATAGCTATTTAAAAACAAAAACAGTATCCATAAGATACTGTTTTTAAATTTATTTTATTTTCCGTCCCAAGTAATATCTCCTTGAGGTGCTTTTGGTACTGCTGGAGAAGTACCAATCATAGAAATTATATAACTTGATAATTGTTGGCGCTCTTGTTTACTAAGAGAACTTTCCCAAGCAATCATTCCTTTACCAGGGCGACCTCCTTTAGAAATGGTATTAAAAATATCATCCATTCCACCACCAAGTATCCACTTATTATCAGTAAGATTGGGTCCAATACCTCCTCCTAAATCTACTAAGTGACAAGCTGTACATGTTTTAGCAGCAAAAAGCTCCTTTCCTTTTGCTAAATTTTCAGCATCAGTATACACCTCTAAATTGGTCACACTAAACAAGTCTGGATTTGCTACTTTATAAGCATCTAATTCCACTTTAGCCTGTGCTACATCCGCTCTTAACTCATCGTATTGATTGTAATCTCCACGTAAGGCGAAAAAATAATACCCCATACTAATGACAATCGTGATATAGAACCCGTACAACCACCAAGGTGGTAATACGTTGTCTAATTCTTTAATTCCATCATAATCATGATCGGTCATGATGTCTTCTTCTGTAGCAATGTCATGTACCTTAGTCATCGATTTGATAAATCGTGTCCAAGCTGATATGTTTTCTGGATTTTTACTCATCTTCGTTCAAGTTTATACTGTTATTATCTAATGGAAACTGACTTACTTCATCAATGTTTGATTTTTTCATTTTAAAAACAAAAAACAACATTCCAAGGAACACCCCCAAAAACAACAATAAGGAAATAATAGGATAGATCGCAACCCCGTCTATCGTGTCTAAATTATGTTTAATATACTTTAACATACCCTTAGTTTTGTGCAGTTCTACCTGCTTTAATATCTGTCCCTAGACGTTGTAAATAAGCGATCATTGCAATGATTTCTCTTTCTTGCATATTTTGATCTCCATAATTTTTTACAAATTCAGGATCTTGACGTAAATTTTCTACAATACCTGCGGCTTGTGTCGCAATAGACTGACGTGCATTGGCAATTTCTTCTTCCGAATATGGATGTCCTAAAGAAGCCAATCCTTTAAGTTTAGACTCAATACTTGAGGCATTTAACGTATTCTTAATTAACCAAGTATAACGAGGCATAATAGAACCTGGAGAAGTTGAACGTGGATCTAACATGTGGTTAAAGTGCCAGTTATCATTGTATTTTCCACCTATTCTATGTACATCTGGTCCTGTACGACGCGATCCCCATAAGAATGGACGGTCATAAATAAACTCACCTGCTTTCGAATACAATTCTGGATCGTTATCACTATAACGTGCCACTTCTGAACGGAATGGACGAATCATTTGAGAGTGACAGTTATTACATCCTTCTCTAATATATAAATCACGTCCTTCTAATTCTAAAGGCGAATAAGGTTTCACACTTTCGATGGTTTTCACATTCGAATCTACCAAGATCATCGGAACAATTTCTACCAAGGTTCCAACCAATACGGCAACCGTTGTTAGAATTGTAAATAACACAGTCCTTCTTTCCAACCAAGAGTGGAAAGGTTCTCCTGTAGCTCTACCAGAAGATATTCTCTTTAATGGAGCAGCCTCTGCCAATTCATCTTCTACCTTAGATCCTTTTTTTGCAGTCATTAAAATATTGAATGCCATGATGATAAACCCTGTTAAATACAAAGATCCTCCTATAGCACGCATCCAATACATCGGAATAATAGCCGTTAAAGTATCCAAGAAATTCCCGTATACTAAAGTTCCATTTGGATTAAATTCGTTCCACATAAATGCCTGGGTAAACCCTGCAATGTATAAAGGAATCGCATAGAATAAAATTCCGATGGTTCCAATTAAGAAATGTGTATTTGCTAATTTCTTAGAGTACAATTCTGTTTTAAATAATTTAGTGGCTAACCAGTATACAATACCAGCAATCATAAATCCATTCCAAGATAAAGTTCCAATATGAACGTGTCCTATAATCCAGTCGGTATAGTGACCAATTGCGTTCAAGTTTTTAAACGACAATAATGGCCCTTCAAAAGTCGTCATACCATACCCTGTAATTGCCACCACAAAGAATTTTAATTCGGGAGTCTCACGTACTTTATCCCAAACCCCTCTTAAGGTTAACAATCCATTAATCATTCCACCCCATGATGGGAAAATTAGCATGATAGAAAACACCGTTCCTAAATTCTGTGCCCATTCTGGTAATGCAGTATATAATAAATGGTGAGGTCCAGCCCATATATATAAGAAAATCAATGTCCAGAAGTGGATGATCGATAATCTGTATGAGTACACAGGACGGTTCGCAATTTTAGGTACAAAATAGTACATCAACCCTAAAATAGGCGTGGTTAAGAAAAATGCCACGGCATTATGTCCATACCACCATTGAATCAAAGCATCTTGAACACCTGCGTAAACAGAATAACTTTTAAATCCAGAAACAGGTAAAGCTAAATTGTTAAAGATATATAAAATGGCAATTGTAATAAAGGTCGCGATATAAAACCAAATAGCTACATATATATGACGTTGGCGACGTTTTAAAATCGTTCCTATTAAGTTGATTCCAAAAACTACCCAGATAAGGACAACCCAAATATCAATAGGCCATTCTAATTCTGCGTATTCTTTAGAAGAATTGAAACCTAATGGCAAGGTAATGGCTGCAGCAACAATTATAAGTTGCCATCCCCAAAAGTGGATTCTACTTAATAAATCGTTAAACATACGTGCTTTTAACAAGCGCTGTGTTGAATAATAGATTCCCATAAACGCCCCATTCCCCACAAAGGCAAAAATTACGGCATTGGTGTGCAAAGGTCTTAAACGACCAAAACTCAACCATGGAATGGCGTTGTCTGAACCTGCAAATTCTAAAAGTCCGGGTGCTACAAAAAGAAATGCTACTAGTAGCCCTACCAGCATTCCAACAACTCCCCATAGAATTGTTGCCCAAAGGAACATTTTTACAATTTTGTTATCGTAATAAAATTGTTCTTTTTCCATACTAAAATAATGTTAGTTTGTTATTAATTGATTGATTATTGTTTATTATTTGTTTTTGTGTTTTTCGTTGGTTTTACAAGCTCATCATCAAACAACATTCTTACGGAAGGCGTATAAGTATCCTCGTACTGTCCACTTTTAAGCGACTTTAAAAAAGCGGCAAAAAAAAGTACTGCAACTAAGATACTGACTCCAATGGTGATGTAAATTACTTCCATCTTATTTCTTTTTTTCTTGTTTTCACATTAAAATCGGGGGAAACATGATAATTATCATGTTAATAAGACAAGATTGTCTTTTAATCTTAATATATCACAAATGTACTATTTTTTTGTTAACAAATTTGTACAAAGTGTGACAAAAATCACTATTGTTATGGAACTTAAGGGCATTAATATAGCTGCAATAACGGGTGTCAATTGTCCCGTTAGCGCAAAATACATCCCTACAAGGTTATACGAGAAGGAAAGCCCAAAGCTCATTTTTATTATTAGGACGGTCTTCTTAGCGTATCGTAAATAATCTGGGAGTTTTTGAAATAATTTTGCGTCCATAATAATGTCACAAGCGGGAGAAAACACATTGATATCTTCCGAAATTGAAATTCCAACATTGCTTTGCATTAAAGCTCCTGCATCATTCAATCCATCACCAATCATCAAGACACGTTTGTCCGATTGCATTCTTTTTATAAAATTGAGCTTATCTTCCGGTTTTTGATTGAAGATTAATTGAGTACCTTTGGGAAGGATTTTTTCCAAATAAACTTGTTCTCCATCGTTATCACCTGAAAGCACCACTAATGTATACTCTTTTGCCAACGCTTTAAAAACAAGCGGCACATTTTCACGGTATTCGTTTCTCAATTCATAGTAGCCTTTTACCACTCCGTTAAGTTGGATATATATAACGGTATTATTAGTGCGCGCTTTATCTGCGCCGACAAAAGTGGCAGCACCAAATTTCACAGACACCTCCCCTACGGTTGCAGCAACACCTTTCCCTAACACTTCTTCAAAGTTATGGACCTCTAATTTCTTATAATCAACGGGTAAATATTGATATAAAGCCCTACTCAAAGGATGGTTAGAAGCCCTTAATAAGCATTTCAATATTACCTGTTCGTCCGCTGTCAATTCGGTACCTATATAAGTGATTTTACTATTATTCGTACTCGTTAAAGTTCCTGTTTTATCAAATACAATAGCATCTATTTTCGCCAAATGTTCCACCGTATCCGCATTTTTTACATAAAATTTACGGAGACCAAAAATTCGTAGAATATTCCCCAATGCAAATGGCGCAGATAATGCTAAAGCACAAGGGCAGGCAATAATAAGTACTGCTGTCACCACATTTACTGCAATTCTTACATCTATAAAGGACCAATATATCCCCGCTATAGTTGCAATACTAAGAATGGCTATAGTAAAATATTTACTGATAGTATCCGTTAAATTTTTGATGGATTTTGTTGTTTTTTTTGCAAAAACATCATTGCTCCATAATTGGGTTAAGTAACTCTGGGCAATGGTTTCAACCACCTCAATTTCTATAGCGCCAGACGTTTGTTTTCCGCCTGCAAAAAGTTTCGCGCCAGACTCCTTTACCACAGGAACCGCCTCACCCGTAACAAAGCTATAATCAATGGATGCATTACCGGAAATCAAAATACAATCTACGGGGATTAACTCTTCGTTTCTTATGAGTAATCGGTCTCTTTTCTTAATGTTTTGCAAAGGAATACTTTCCTCTCCGTCCTCATTTATTTTAGTGACCGCAATGGGAAAATACGATTTATAATCACGTTCAAAAGACAAATAATTATAGGTTTTCTTTTGAAAGAATTTCCCTAATAATAAAAAGAAAACGAGTCCTGTAAGACTGTCAAAAAAACCACTACCTATATCAAAAGCTACTTCCACTACACTCCTAACAAAAAGCACTCCAATCCCCAAAGCAATTGGAATATCAATATTTAAAATCCGATGCGTGATTCCTTTATATGCACTGACAAAATAATCACGTGCAGAAAAAAACACTACAGGAATAGACATGACGAGCATAATGCCCCTAAAAACGTATTTATATTGATTTAGCCAGTATTCGTCTACTTCAAAATACTCAGGAAAAGAAAGTAACATTACATTCCCGAAAACAAAAGCGGCAACACTAACTTGATAAATAAGCGTTTTATCTACTTTATTCTTTGTCCCCTCGGTATCGTCCAAGCTAATATATGGTTCATAGCCAATGGAACTCATTAACTCCACTACTTCCCGTAAAGTTATTGCTTTATTCTTATAGGTAAAACGTACTGTTTTATCAGGAAAATTAACGGTAGAAGTTACAATACCATCATTAAGTTTATGTAAATTTTCTAAAATCCAAATACAGGAACTACAGTGGATGGTAGGAATGTACAATTGTACTACGGAGGTGGTATCGTCAGAGAAACTTGTTAATTTCCCAATAATTTCTTCATGATCTAAATAGCCATATTTTTCTTTGATATCATTCGGAATACTTCCTGGTGTTTTCTCAAAATCATAATAGCAATTCAACTCGCTTTGATGTAAAATTTCAAAAACGGTTTTACAGCCATTACAGCAAAAATATTTTTGTTCTATTTTGAGTGAATTATCCTCACAATCATTTCCACAATGATAACAAACGTCCATGCGCAGCAAATTAAAAATTTTTAACAAAACTAGCAAAATATATGTTCTAACAAATGATAAATGTCATTTCTTTTTTATATATTTGTTATCCCTAAAACACCAGAACAAACAAACAATTATGAGTAAATGCGGCCAATGTATTATTAAAAGCTTCAATGCTTTTCATACGCTTACAATTGACGAGTTGGATACTATTTCCGACCACAAAACTTCCCTAACGATTAAAAAAGGTGAAAACCTTATGACTGAAGGTCATGCCATCAATGGACTCTATTGTATTAAGCAAGGAAAATGTAAATTAACCAAATTAAACACCAACGGTAAAGAGCAAATTATAAAATTTGTGAAAGGCGGTGATATCCTCGGACATCGCTCTATTTTGAGTGAAGAGCCAGTAGGACTCACAGTGACAGCGTTGGAAGAGATGAAAGTTTGCTTTATACCGAAAGGAGATATCATGCAGACTATCAATCAAAACACAGCTTTCTCCTTACAATTAATGAAAAACATTTCAAACCAATTAAATCACGCGAACGATTCCATTTCACAAATGGCTCAAAAACCTGTAAAAGACAGGCTTGCTGAAACGTTATTGAAACTTGAAGAAATTTTCGGATTGGATAAAGATGGTAATATTGACATTATTTTAACCAGAGAAGAGATAGCAAATACCATTGGTACTGCTACTGAATCTGCGATTAGATTACTGTCAAATTTTAAAAAGGAAAAAATTATTTCCTTACAAGGAAAACACATTAAATTGCTAGACAGAAGTACTTTAAGAAACATATCGGAAGGTTATTAAACAGTTCGTTATAACAATAAAAATCCCTTTAAAATATATTTTAAAGGGATTTTTTTATTGTAAATATTCAGGGTATTTCCTTATTCAGACTTCGCCATCATTTCAGCTGCAACTTTTTTATAGGTTCCATCTTCTAGTTTCACTCTCATTCCAGAGAATGCTTTTAAGGTAATCTCTACATCTTCTAAGTTATGCATTGCCGTAGGAATTAATCTAAGAATGATCAATCCTTTTGGAATAACAGGATACACCACAATAGAACAGAATACACGATAATTTTCACGTAAATCGTTTACCATAGCCATCGCTTCTGGAATATCACCTTTTAAATATACAGGAGTTACACAAGAGTTAGTGTCACCTATATCGAAACCGTTATCTTTCAAACCGTTTTGTAAGGCATTTGTGTTTTCCCAAAGTTTTTCTTTCAATTCTGGCATGGTTCTAATCATGTCCAAACGTTTTAATGCTCCTTTCACCATAGCCATAGGCAATGATTTTGCAAACATTTGCGAACGCATATTGTATTGTAAGTATTGAATAATATCTTTGTCTGCTGCAAAAAAGGCACCAATTCCAGCCATAGATTTTGCAAATGTTGCAAAATACACGTCTATATCGTCTTGTACACCTTGTTCAACACCTGCTCCTCTTCCTCCTTCTCCAAGAGTTCCAAAACCATGTGCATCATCTACTAGTAATCTAAACCCATACTTTTCTTTTAAGGCAACTATTTCCTTTAGTTTCCCTTGTAAACCTCTCATTCCAAAAACACCTTCTGAAATCACAAGAATTCCCCCTCCGGTTTCATTGGCAATTTTGGTAGCACGAACTAAGTTTTTTTCTAAACTTTCCATGTCGTTATGCTTAAAGGTGTATCTTTTTCCATGGTGTAAACGCACACCATCTATAATACAAGCATGTGAATCTACGTCATATACAATTACATCACGTTTTGTCACTAAAGCATCGATAGCCGATACCATTCCCTGATAACCAAAATTCACTAAATAGGCAGATTCTTTATGAACAAATTCTGCACATTCTTGTTCTAACTGTTCGTGAAACTTCGTGTGTCCGGACATCATTCTAGCACCCATTGGATATGCCATACCATGTTCCATAGCTGCTTCTCCATCTGCTTTAATAACATCAGGGTGATTTGCCAATCCTAAATAATCATTGATACTCCAAGTGATTAATTCTTTACCGTTGAATGACATTCTGTTTGAAATAGGTCCTTCTAACTTTGGAAACACATAATAACCTTCTGCTTGTTTCGCCCATTTACCTAAAGGCCCTTTATCTTTTATAATTCTTTCGAATAAATCTTTCATTTGTATATTTTTTGAATGATTTTGACCAAAATTGACTCAAAAACACGCTTTTTTAAGTCTTTTTTACCCAGTACAAATTACGTGCTTTTTTTTGGTCAAAAAAAATGTATCCTAATAAAAAAGAGATTTTTAGCTTGCTAAAAATCTCTTTTAATATAATTTTAATAATTCTCTATTTTATAAACTCAACTGCTGCATGCGCATGTTTTTGAGTATCGAAAAAGCCTTGCTCTTGCATCCAATCATCGCTGTAAATTTTACTCATATAACGCGATCCATGGTCTGGAAAAATCAATACTACTTTACTGTTTTTATCAAAAAAACCTTGCGCTCCATATTGTAGCGTTCCTTGTAAAACAGCACCTGCTGTATACCCTGCAAAAATAGCTTCCGTAGTTGCTAATGATCTTGCGGTATGCGCAGCAGCTTCGTCAGTAACTTTTTCAAAATTATCAATAATATCAAAATCTGTTACCGTAGGAATTAAGTTTTTACCTAAACCTTCTATACGATATGGATAGATTTCTTTAGTATCAAACTCCCCTGTTTCGTGGAATTTTTTAAGTATCGATCCAAAAGCATCAACCCCAAGTATTTTAATACCCGGATTTTTCTCTTTTAAAAATTTTGCCGTTCCAGAGATGGTTCCTCCTGTACCGCTTGCCGCCACTAAATGTGTAATTTCACCATCGGTTTGTTCCCAAATCTCAGGCCCTGTAGATTTATAATGTGCCTCTGCATTTAAGGCATTAAAATACTGGTTTATATACACAGAATTTGCGGTTTCTGCATGCAAACGCTTGGCCACTTCGTAATAAGACCTTGGATCATCTGCACTTACATTTGCCGGACATACATATACCTTGGCTCCCATAGCCTTAAGCATGTCTATTTTATCTTTGGATGATTTAGAACTCACCGCCAATATACATTTGTATCCTTTAATGATACTCACCATCGCTAAACTGAAACCTGTATTCCCTGAGGTCGTTTCAATAATGGTAGAATCTGGATTTAACAATCCTTTTTCTTCCGCAGTTTCAATGATATGTAACGCAATCCTATCCTTCATAGAGTGGCCTGGATTGGCTCCTTCTAATTTGGCATAAAATGCCCCAGGTAAATGATTGGTTATTCTATTTAATTGAACCATTGGTGTATTACCAATCAAATCCAATATATTATGGGAAATTCCTTTATGTTCTTTCATAAAATAAATTATGATATTGCTTTAATTAACAAGCAAACTTACTAAATTATTTTTAATTAATCTTTTATATCTTCTAAATCTAACAAAAACGCGTAGTCAATTGCAGTCTCTTTCAAGGCTTCAAAGCGCCCAGAGGCCCCACCATGACCGGCATCCATATTTGTATGTAACAAAAGTTGATTTGTATCTGTTTTCATATCCCTCAATTTCGCTACCCATTTGGCTGGCTCAAAGTACTGTACTTGAGAATCATGTAATCCCGTGGTAACTAGTATGTTTGGATATGCTTGTGTTTTTACATTGTCATAAGGTGAATATGATTTCATATACTCATAGGCTGCCTTTTCATTTGGATTCCCCCACTCGTCATATTCTCCCGTGGTTAGCGGAATACTATCATCTAACATTGTTGTTACAACGTCTACAAAAGGGACACTTGCAATAACTCCGTTAAATATTTCCGGATTCATATTAAGCACTGCTCCCATTAATAAACCTCCTGCAGAACCTCCACTTGCATATAAATGATCTGCCGAAGTGTAATTCTTTGCTATTAGGTATTTTCCACAGTCAATAAAATCCGTAAATGTATTAAGTTTTTGCATCATTTTTCCATCTTCATACCATTGACGGCCTAAATATTCACCCCCTCTAATATGGGCTATTGCAAAAACAAAGCCACGATCTAATAGACTCAATCTGGTTGTACTAAAACCAGGATCTATGGTATAGCCATAAGAACCGTAGGCATATAATAACAATGGCGTGTCCTTTGTGAATTTAGTATCTTTATGATACACCATAGACATGGCAACTTTTTTACCATCTCTGGCAGTCGCCCATACACGTTCACTTTTGTAATTAGATTGGTCAAATTTACCCCCTAATACTTCTTGTTGTTTGATTAGTTTTTTAGACCTATCCAATACATTATAGTCCAATACTGAACTAGGAGTGGTTAAGGAATTATAGCTATATCGAATCGTATCAGTCTCAAATTCGGCATTGTAATATACACCGGCAGAGTACGTTTCTTCATCAAAAGGTAAATAGTAGTCTTCCGTTTTGTCCCACCTAATGATTCTAATTTTATTCAAACCATTACTGCGCTCCTCTAGAACGAAAAAGTCTTTAAAAATGGAAATATCTTCCAATAAAACATCCGAACGATGGGGAATTACATCCACCCAGTTTTCCATGGAGAACTTGTCCTCCGGAGTTTTCATTATCTTAAAGTTTAAGGCATTGTCTTTATTCGTATGGATATAAAAATAACCATTATAATGTGCCACATTGTATTCTAAATCACGTTCCCTTGCTTGGAATATTTGAAATTCACCCAATGGATTATCTGCAGCAAGTAATCTACATTCTGTAGATACCGTACTGTAAGAGCCTATAATAATAAACTTATCAGATTTGGTTTTATAAACAAAAGTCCCGAAGGTATCGTCTAATTCTTCGTAAACAAGCACATCGTTTTTAGGATCGGTTCCTAATTCATGCCTGTAAACTTTATCACTACGTAGCGTTACAGGATCTTTTAAGGTATAAAAGACTGTTTTATTATCGTTGGCCCAAGTTGTGCCTCCGGTAGTGTTTTCTATTTTCTCATCGTACATTTCACCTGTCTCCAAGTTTTTAAAGTACAAGGTATACTGCCTTCTACTCACGGTGTCTACCCCATAAGCAGTAATGTGATTATTAGGACTCACAGACAATCCAGTAAACTTATAGTAGGTATGCCCTTCTGCCATCACATTTACATCGAATAGCAATTCATCAGGTGCCGCTAAAGTTCCTTTTTTACGAGAGTGTATCGGATACTGATTTCCTTTTTTAAATTTAGAAATATAATAGTAGCCATTTTTTTTAAAAGGAACAGATTCATCATCCTCTTTAATTCGCCCTTTCATTTCGGTATACAAAGCATCTTTAAAGTCCTTTGTATGTCCCGTTAAATCGTTGTAATAATCGTTTTCTGCATTCAAGTAGTCAATGACATTACTGTCTTCTCGATCGTTTAACCAATAGTAGTTATCGACCCGAACATCACCATGCTTTTCTAATCTTTTTTCAATCTTAGCAGCAATTGGTGCCGTTTTTATTTCATTCTCCATTGTTTCATTTTTACACGAGGCTGCAAAAATAAGACTTATGAGCAATAATACCTTATAATGTTCCATAAAATTACTGTTAATTGTATAAACTATATTTATTAAGCGTCTCAAATATACTACTTTTGATCACTTATTAAATTAAACACGATAAATTATGTTTGGAGATCTCTCTGGAATGATGCGTAAACTAAAAGAAACGCAAGTAAAAATTGAGGAAACTAAAAAAAGAATGGATACCATTCTAATTGATGAAAAAAGCACAAATAAACTTGTACAGGTCACTGTTACGGCGAATAGTGTGATTAAGAACATTCACATTTCTGAATCGCTAACAGATACAGAAGAAATTTCTGATTACCTACTGATCACCTTAAACAAAGCCTTAGAAAGAGCACGGGAAATAAATGAAACCGAATTAGCCGTCACAGCAAAAGATGGAATGCCATCGATTCCTGGAATGGATATGTTTTCTTAGAAGTGAGAAGAAAACAAAAAATGATCATAAGCAATATTGCTTATGATCATTTTTTTTGATTTTTAATAGAAGTCCCCAGTAATTACAGCAGGACACTCCCTTATTATTAATAGGTTATTTACCTGCCTTTAATAAATATTCTTATTGTATAATTCGGGATGCTTGGCAGGAATGTCTTGATAAAATTCTTGAATACCTTGCATGTCTTTTTCAAATTCACCTGAGAGGTGAAATAAGCTTCCGATCCCTGCGATCTTTTTTGTATAATCCAAGTAACCTAAGGCAATTGGCAAATTGGATTTTTGTGCGATGTGATAGAATCCTGTTTTCCATCGTGCTACTTTTTTTCGAGTTCCCTCTGCGGGCACCAATAACATCATATTATTGGAATTCTCCAAAACAGTAACGGCGTAATCGACTAAATTATTATTCTTTGACCTGTCTACACCAATGGCTCCTAACCTCCTAAACAGTCCCCCTATTATTCCTTTAGTATAATTGTCTTTAATAAAAAAAGCAATCGGAATTTCACATTTCCAGAAAAAGGACAAGGTGTGAATAAAATCCCAATTAGAGGTATGCGGAGCAGCAACCATCACACATTTATCCGTTTTATACTCCGAAGGAAACGTATAAGTCCAACCGCTAAAAAACATTACAATACTTCCAAATATTTTTTTCATACTTCCAAATTTTTAAATTTTCTCTTATTTCGAAACGTCGAAATTACTAAACTTTTTACTAGTAAAACTTATTCCTCCTCGAAATGTTCCTTGTTAAATCCTATCAAGAATAATTTTTCCTGAGCCCTTGTAATGGCAGTATAAAGCCATCTGTAATAAGCTACCCCTTGACCTTTCGGAAGGTATGGCTGCTCTATAAAAACTGTTTTCCACTGCCCTCCTTGTGATTTATGACAGGTAACTGCATATGAAAACTTAACCTGTAGAGCATTAAAATACTTATTGTTCTTAATGGCCAACATTCGTTTATAATTAGATTTCTCATCTGCATAATCCAAGGCAACTTCCTGATACAGTTTATTAGACTCTTCATAGGTAAGTGAAGGTGTTTCTGAACTCAGCGTATCTAACAGTATTACGGTGTCAAAAGGTAATTGGTCTGGATAATCGATCATTCTAATTTTAACTTCTGCAAAACGATATCCATACAACTCTTTGCTTCCTCTAATTTCTAACACTTCACAGATATCGCCATTGGCAATAAATCCAGCATCACTGGTGTCATCAATCCAATAATAATTATTTTTGACCACCATGATATAATCACCTGTAGAAATTTCACTTTCTTGCCCGCGGATTTTTCCACGAATTTGAGCATTGTATAAATTAGCACGTTTGTTAGCTCTAACAATAAAGGTAGTGTCCTCCACCCCTTCGTTGTCGTACGCCACCGTTAAGGCATCCAGTATATCATAACCATCTTCCAAACGAACTACATCTGGGTAGCCCATTTGAAACACAAATGGCGCATGACCTCCTGTATTTAAAATATGTCTTAATTCTGTCGCGTTTATAAGGATTCCCGAGTTTTGGTGCTGACGCATAACTTCCGTCAATTCAACTTCGGTTACATTTTTATTATAATGCAGCGACAAATTTTGTTTTATCAGCGCGGGACTCATCTCTAATTTAACGGGAGGTAACTGTGCGGTATCACCTATTAATACCAATTTACAATTTACGCCACTATATACATAGTCCATTAAATCATCCAATAAAGACCCTGAAGTCATGAATTGATTGTTACTAGATTTATCAGGGATCATAGACGCTTCATCTACAAAAAAGATCGTATTTGTGTGTTTATTGGGCTGACGTACAAATTTAACACCTCCACCTGCTTCCTTTTTAGGATGGTACATTTTTTTGTGAATGGTGTACGCTTGGGATTTTGAATATCCAGAAATCACTTTGGCAGCGCGGCCTGTAGGCGCTAATAGTACATATTTCTTCCCTGTGCGCCATAAATTATTCACCACAGCACTAATGGAGGTTGTTTTTCCTGTTCCCGCATATCCTTTCAATAAAAATAGTGCGTTTTTGTCCTTTGAAAAAATAAATTCAGACATTTTATCCAACAGTTCCTCCTGAGTATCAGTTGGTATAAATGGAAACGACTTTGTTATGTGACTGTAAAAGTCATTGGCTGTTTTAATCATACATAAAATAAAATACAAATATACAAATTGATTTATGCTCAAAAATTTTTCTCATTGAAAAAAAAATGTAAATTTGCGTGTAATCAATTTAAACTTTAAAAAATGGTATTTTATATTATTGGAGCTATTATTTTAGTTGGTGTTATAGCATATGTTGCCGTAAACCATATACCTAAAAAATTACATTGGATATTATCAATCATTCTGCTTGCTACTGCTGGATATCTTTTGTTCTTAATTAATAACAGCATTATGGAGCCACTGCGCTTTAACACTGAAAAGCAAATTCGCTATACAGAAGTTATTAAAAAACTAAAAGTAATTAGAGATGCACAAGTAGCACACAAGACAGTTACTGGAGACTACACAAAAAGCGGGGAAGATTTAATTAAATTTATCGATACTGCAGAATTTGCTATTACTCAAACTCGTAATGTTTTAGTAAAACAAAAACGTGGTTTAATTACTGTAGATATTGAAAAAAGAGTCGTTGATACTATAGGACATGAGCCTGTAAGAGCAATGTTCGCTGGAAAGGATTATAAAAACATGCTAAAAATAGCAAGTAATAATAATATAAAATTTATTTTCTCAGTAGACGAAATTCAAAAATTCGGAAATTTAACCGAACCTGTTTTTGAAGTAAAAGTTGATAAAAAAATAGTGCTTACAGGATTGACTGATTATTTAATTCGCCAAGAATTAGAAGCAGCAACCGGAGACGAAGTAAGAGGTGAATTTATCTCTGTAGGATCTCTTAATGAAGTGAGTGAAAACGGAAACTGGCCTCCATACTATGACAAAGCTGACAAAAATCTTAACAAAAAATAAAGAAAATATTAGCAATTTAAACCATTGCAATCTATCCATCCAACTTAGTTTGGATGGATTTTCTTTTTGTATAACTAAGCCATACTCTCCTGAGATTATTTGCTTAGAACAGTATAAATTTGCTCAAAAACCGAGCAATCCCTTTGAACATTTAACCTTTACAGAGTCCCTTATACAGTCTGTACCCATACTCCAACAGCCATTTAGTACTGTCAAAGTATGTCACACAAATAATCTCGCGAGTTTAGTTCCCTTATCTCTTTTTGACAAGGAGCGATTGTCGGATTATTTAGACTATAATATCCGTGTTTTAGCAAATGATTTCATTACCCATGATACCATAAAACACACCGATATTGTAAATGTATATGTTCCTTTTGTGAATTTTAATAATTTCATACTGGAGAAATACGGTAGCTTTAATTACAAACATTCAGCCACTGTTTTTATACAGAGTATCTTAAAACATGCTAAAAACACTTCGAACAATCAAGTTTTTGTAGCATTGGAACACGGGTCCATGGAGATCATTGTACTTAAAAACAACAGTTTACAACTGTACAATTCCTTTACAATTACTTGTAAAGAAGATTTTATTTACTATATTCTGTTCACCACGGAACAATTGCAATTAAATCCTGAAATTTTCGAATTGGTACTTTTGGGGACTATCCATGAAGAGGATCCCTATTTTGAACTCTGTAAAACCTATGTACGACATGTGTCACTCATAAATATGTCTAACATAAATCAACCCTTGCTCGACACAGAAAGCAAGCAAGCTAATTTTAACTTAATACACTTACACGAATGCGTATAATATCTGGAGTACACAAAAGCAAGCGACTTATGGCACCTAAAAAGTTACCTGTACGTCCAACCACCGACATGGCTAAGGAAGCCCTATTTAACATTTTAAACAACCTATATTACATAGATTCTGTTAGTGTAATAGATTTATTTTCAGGAACAGGAAATATTAGTTTTGAATTTGGGTCTAGAGGTTGCACAAACATAGTTGCAGTAGATGCACATTTTGGCTGTGTAAAATTCATAAAAAGCACTGCAACGGACTTAGAATTACCTATAGATGTAATTAAAAGTGACGTGTACAAATTTTTAGGAAGAACTAAATTAACCGCGGATATTATATTCGCAGACCCACCTTACGATTTTACGCAAGAACAGTTTGAAAATATCGTGAATTTAATCGTAGAAAAGCAACTAGTTAAAGAAGATGGTTTGTTGATCATAGAACACTCTAAACAAACCAAACTAGAAAATCATCCGCATTTTAGTTATTCAAAAAAATACGGAGGAAATATCTTTAGCTTTTTTGAGTTAAATCATACCGATTCGGAAGAAGAAAAAGAAGAAGAATAAAAACGATGCTTTACAACAAAGCATCTATCAGGTGCTCTTCACTAATACCTTCGGCCTCTGCCTTGTAGTTTTTTACAATTCTATGACGTAATATTGCATAAGCAACTGCTTTTACATCTTCTATATCTGGAGAGTATTTTCCTTTGATAATAGCATGCGCTTTTGCACCTAAAATTAAGTTTTGAGAAGCCCTAGGTCCAGCGCCCCAATCCATATAATCCTTCACTATTTGAGGAGCTAAAGAACTCCCAGGTCTGGTTTTACTTACCAGGCCTACCGCGTATTCAATGACATTATCTGCCACAGGAACCCTGCGTATTAAATGTTGATAGGAAAGGATATCTTCGGCTGTAAAAACCGTTGAAACTTGCTCCTTAGTATCCCCTGTAGTTTTCTTTACCACCGCTACTTCCTCTTCGAAAGTGGGATAGTTTAAATGTATGGAAAACATAAACCTATCCAACTGCGCTTCTGGCAATGGATAGGTTCCTTCTTGTTCTATTGGATTTTGGGTGGCTAGCACAAAAAATGGTGCTGCCAATTTATGTGGATGTCCTGCTACGGTAACCGACCTTTCCTGCATTGCTTCTAGTAAAGCAGCTTGGGTTTTTGGAGGTGTACGATTTATTTCATCCGCCAATATTATATTACTAAATATTGGGCCTTTTAAAAATTTAAAACGATTGGATTCATCCAGTATCTCACTTCCTATAATATCGGAAGGCATTAAATCTGGGGTGAATTGTATGCGTTTAAAATCCAATCCCAATGTATCAGAAACAGTTTGAACTAATAATGTTTTAGCCAGTCCAGGAACTCCTATTAATAAGGAATGTCCTCCACATAAAATAGACAATAATACGTGGTCTATAGCAGCTTCCTGCCCCACAATTATTTTTGCTATCTCCTTTTTTATTTGACCATATTTTACTACTAATTCTTTTGCTTTAGCTACATCAGACATATATTATTATTTTTCTTTTAACCAATTCTTTTTAAACGAACAGTCTTTAAAATCCTTGTTGATTTTAATATAGGTGTCCGCTATTTTTTCTTTTGCCCATTTTTCAATAGACTCTTCTTGTTTTTTCTGAAGGGTTAAACGTTGAATTTTCACATAATCATTTGTAAAGCTAGCAGTGTGTGCATCCACTTTACTTTTCATCAATATGATTTTAAACATCTTATCTCCTCCTCTAATTTCGTCATAAAAAGTATCCGTAATTTCACCTGACTTTAAACTACTCACACGAGCGTATAAAGAGGGATCCATTCTGGTTAAGTCAAAATGTGTATCCTTTGAATCAGGATTCATCAACACACCTTTATTGTGCTTTGTTCCTTTATCATTTGAGTTTTTAAAGACTGCTTCTTCAAACGTTATTTTCCCGTCTAAGATATCTTTTTTTATTGAATCTAAACGTGTTTGAGTTTTCTTTAATTCAACGTTAGAGATTTTCGGTTGCATTAAAATATGACGAACATCTCTCTCGCGTCCCTTGATTTTTTCTACAAAAATAATGTGATATCCAAATCCAGATTTAAAAGGTTCAGAAATTTCTCCTTCATCCAAGCTAAAGGCAACTTCTTTAAATTCTTTGATAAATCCACTTTCTCTTGTAATGGTATACAAACCTCCACCACCTTGTCCATCCGAAGATACAGCAGGGTCATCCGAGTTTAATATTGCTTTCAATTTAAAACTAGAACCATTCGAAATATCCGTTTTAATTTGATTTAACTCCTCAATAACACGTTTAATTTCTTTGTCAGAAGGCACTACGTTTAATACAATTTGAGACAATTCTATCTCTGCACCAAACTCAGGTAAATTTCCTTCTTCGTCTAAGTTTTTAAAGTAGGTTCTCACCTCTTCTGGAGTAACGTCTATTTTTTCAACAATACTAGCACGCTCTTTCTGAATTAACAATTGTTCTTTTTGAACACCTCCCAATTCCTTTCGTAAATCTGCCTCGTCATTAAAACCGTAAAATGAAATCACTTTTTCCAAAGACCCCAATTGTTGGGTGAAATATTGTATATTTTGCTCCACCTTACTATTCACCTCAGAATCTCCTACGATTAAACTATCGATCACTGCATGATGAGCTAATAACTTCTGTGTCATGATTTCTTCCAGCATTTCACAATCCGAAATTTTTATTTTCCCTTCTGATCTCTGCTCTACATCTGCTTTAAATTTAGCGACATCGGAATTTAACACAATGTTTTTACCGATTACAACGGCGACACCATCTATTTTAATTCTTTCTTGAGCCATTGCTGAAACCCCTAGCATTAACACAGCCAGCATCAGTGTTTTTTTAATCATATTAATATATTTCAAATTGTTCTTTTTTACTTGCATCTTCTAATAATGTTTCTTCAATATTACGTAATAACAACAACTTTCGTTGATGTAAAATCATGTTCTTAACCGTAGGTGTAATATAGCTTTTCGGAGCTATTTCATTACGTACCAGTACCTTTTTAACCGAAATCAAATATAGGCCTAATGAATCTTCTTTTTGAATAAATTTTGATTTTTTTACCAACTCTTTTTTAGGGACATTTTTAAGGATCGGAATCCCTCTTACAACATCACTATATTTTACCCAAATAGAATCATTAAAATGATATGAATCCAATTGAAATTCCTTTTCTAAGAGTTTTTCTGTATCTTCTTTTTTTCCTGATTTAAACAACTTAATTAATGCTGTTTTATTGACATTATCAGCTCTTATAAATAAAAACTTAAACTGAATCAACTCCTCGTTTAATTTAAAGTTCTCGCTGTTTTTTAGATAGTAGTCATGAATATCATTTTCATTTACTTCCGTATCTAAATACTGTTTTACCACCGCTTCCTTATACGAATTAATAAAGAGTTCCTCTCTGTATTTTTTTACCAAATATTCAAATTTCTCTGAATCATCTGCTAAGTTCAAGGCGGCCTTATTCAGTAGTAATCGCTGCTTTATCCAGCTATTGATATAGCTCTTCACAAACAATATACTGTCCTTCCCTTTTATTTCCGAAGGGATCACACTTTTTAAATCTTCTTTGTACAAGGTAACATCCATCACGGAGGCAATGGGTGTTTTTGTATCTTGTTTCAAACTTAAATAATCACAAGAAACAAGCATTAATACACAAATAACTAAACTTAGATTTTTCACTATTTTATACGCTTTAAACGATTAAAAAATCTTTTTCTTCAGAATCATTCTTTTCGGTTGTTTTAAAAGAAAAGAATGTACTATCACAATTTATTCTGTCATTTCCCTACCCCATGGATAGTCCATAACTTTCATGCGCAATTTATTTTTATTTTTTTGGAACCGCTGTTAATAATATCACAAAGATATAATGCCTTCCACTTTTTCTGCTTCTAGGTATTTATCGATCACGGCATCGGCACTTTTCATGTTCACAATGATGGAAACACTGATGTATTTACCCGTCTTAGATTTATTCTTAGTGATGACCGCTCCCATGTGATTAAAGATGTCTTCCACCTCTTTTTCTTTATTCTCTTCTCCTTTTACGATAAACTTAAAAAGGTATTTTGAGGGGAATTTTGTTCCTTTTTTTAACTTGGATTTTAAATTTTTATAAAATTCTTCTCTATCTTGCATTGTAGGCTAAACTTCTAATTAATTATTGCCACAAAAATACATTTTATATTTAAGTTTAGTCTATTTTTGCAAGCTTTTAAAATAATTACAAATTATTACATTTTAAAGACTTAATTTTGCCAAATGCAGAAAAAAATTGTCATTACCGGAGGGCCGGGGACTGGAAAATCGACCGTAATAGATGAGTTATGTAGAAGGTCGTATACTTGTATGCCGGAAATATCCCGTCAAGTAACTTTAGAAGCTCAAAAGAAAGGAGTGGATCAATTGTTTTTAACCCAACCTTTGCTCTTTAGCCAAATGTTGTTGGAAGGAAGAATTGAGCAGTATATTTCTGCGGAGAAATCGTCAAAAGAACTCGTGTTTTTCGACAGAGGAATCCCAGATGTACATGCTTATATGAATTATATAAGTCAAAAATATCCGCCTTTATATTTAGATAAAAGCAAATTACACAATTATGATTTGGTGTTTCTGATGCCACCATGGAAAACTATATATGTCACAGATAATGAACGCTATGAGAGTTTTGAGCAGTCACTAGCCATACACAATCATTTAAAACACACCTATGAAGAATTGGGTTATCAGATCATCGAGGTACCCTTTGGTACCGTTTCCGACAGAACCGATTTTATCCTTCAATACATTCAATAAATAAGCAAATGTCTGCCCTAGCCGTCTTAAAAAAATATTGGAATTACGATGCTTTCAGGCCACAACAAGATGCCATTATACAGAGCGTATTAGCGCAAAAGGACTGCATCGTATTACTTCCCACTGGTGGAGGGAAATCTATCTGCTATCAAGTACCAGCCTTGTTAAAGGACGGCGTGTGCCTGGTCATATCACCACTTATTTCATTGATGGAAGATCAAGTGATGAATTTAAATGCCCGGGGAATTAAGGCCATTGCATTAAATGCGAAGTTTAATCAAGAGGAAACCATTCGTGCGTTTGACAACTTACAGTTTGGCGGATATAAATTTTTATACCTTTCTCCTGAGAAATTGCAAACAATCTTTATCCAAGAAAAAATAAAGCAACTCTCTATCAATCTAATTGCGATAGATGAAGCGCATTGCATCTCACAGTGGGGACATGATTTTAGACCTTCTTATTTAACCTTAAAAATACTACGAGAGCTACAACCTAATGTTCCTTTTATTGCCTTGACAGCCACCGCGACTCCACAGGTTTTAGAAGATATTGCAACACAGGTTCCGATGTCGGATGCCCTCCTTTTTAAACAATCGTTTTTCAGAAAAAACATTGGCTATCATGTCATAAATACGGAGAACAACTATGGTAAACTCTTTCAAATTCTCGCAAAAATAAAAGAACCTCTTATTATCTATTGTAATAGAAGGCGGGTAGCAAAAGACTTGTGTCAACAAATTATCCATCATAATTACCGCGCTACTTATTATCACGGAGGATTAACCATTACTGAGAAAGAAACCTCCTTTAAAAACTGGATGTCCGAAAAAACACCCATTATGGTAGCCACCAATTCGTTTGGAATGGGAATAGACAAAGATAATGTTCGGGTCGTCATTCATATAAACACCCCAGAAAGTATCGAAAACTATGTTCAAGAATCTGGGAGAGGCGGACGAGATGGTAGCCAAGCTTACTCCTTTATATTAACAAACATACAGGAGCAGCAAACCCAGCAAAAATTATTGGCAAACAACCTCCCTTCTATTCAAGATGTACAGGAAACCTATTATAAGTTAAATCAGTATTTTAAAATCGCAAACGGAGAACTTCCGCTATCGGTTTTTACCTTTGTGTTGCCTGAATTTTGTGAGACCTATAAGTTAGCATTTCAGAAAACATCACAGGCCATTAAATATTTGGCAGATAACGGGGTGCTCACTATTACGCAGCAATTTGGAAAACGGTCCTCCATCATTTTTAAAGTATCATCTGACTACCTTTTTGATTATATAGACTCCAACCCTTCCAAGGCAACCCTCATCAAACTATTACTTCGGAATTATGGTGGGATTTTTGAACATTTCATCAATATAGATGAGGCTTATATCTCCAAAAAATTGTTAATTTCCAGAGCTGGCTTGATAAAGTATTTACATATTCTACACAGTGATTCTATCCTGTATTACAAACAACAGCATAATATTGCAGAAATCACCTTCCTACAAGCACGTGAAGATCGTTATATTAACTACCAAATGAAACAATTTGTAGGGATCAAGAATAAAGTGAAGCAGGAAAAACTAGCCACCGTACTAGACTATATAAACAATCAAGAGGAATGTAGAAACCAACTCATACTCCGTTACTTTAAAGAAACGATTATAAAAGCGTGTGGACACTGTGATAATTGCCTTAAAAAAAAGAAAGCAGGTCCGTCCTCTGAACAAGTTAAAACACAAGTAATAGTCCTGTTAAAAAACAACGCACTGTCTTCCTTTGACCTGCAAACAGAAATTTCCTGTACCGCTCCTCTTTTATTGGAAATAGTACAAGAGCTTTTAGAAAAAGGAATTATAGCACTAACTTCGCAGAATACTTACCAACTAAAATAACACCACCAATGAAAGATATACGCATCGTATTTATGGGGACTCCAGATTTTGCTGTAGCCACCTTGAATGCATTGATTGACGAGAAATACAATGTTGTGGGCGTGATCACCGCACCCGACAAACCAGCCGGAAGGGGCCGTAAAATAAACCAGTCCGCGGTAAAAAAATACGCAGTAGAAAAAGGATTGACCGTTTTACAACCTACCAATTTAAAGAACGAAGACTTTTTAGCTGAGTTAAAGATGCTTAACGCGAACCTTCAAATTATTGTCGCATTCCGCATGCTTCCAAAAGAGGTCTGGAATATGCCTGCCTTGGGCACCTTTAATTTACACGCTTCCTTACTCCCGGCGTACCGAGGAGCTGCTCCTATTAACTGGGCCATCATTAACGGAGAAACCACCACAGGTGTCACGACGTTCTTTATTGATGAAAAAATAGATACAGGAGCCATTATTTTACAAGAAAAAATAAACATCGCACCAAGTGAAACTGTCGGTGAATTACACGATCGATTAATGGATCTGGGATGTAAGCTCGTTTGTACAACGGTAGAGTCCATACAATCAGGGACTGTGACGACACAAGAGCAACCCTTGGAAGAAGAAAAACCAGCACCGAAATTATTTCCGGAAAATTGTAAAATAGACTGGACACAACCTATGGATACCATTTATAATTTAATTCGTGGACTAAACCCCTACCCTGCTGCTTGGAGTACATTGTCACAAAATGAATCCGAAACCAAGGTACAGTTTTACCATGTAGAAAAAGAGATCGCAAATCACCAATTAACAGCGGGAAGCATTCTCACAGACAAAAAAAATATTAGAGTTGCAGTATATAACGGTTACATAATCGTAAAGGAATTAAAGGTTTCTGGAAAACGTAAAATGGATGCGGTTAGTTTATTAAATGGATATAAATTCGAAGAAAAGGCCATCATGCTCTAAGCCTTATAGCTAAAGGCTTTAGCGCTATATGTTCATTCTATAAGCAAGGTTATTAACAATTTAGGTCACTTATTAACAATTGTACGTTTTTTTTAATCAAAAACTTGCACAATCCCTTATTTCGTATAGCTTTGTTGAGCTTTGAATAAGCAAATAACGAATAACCAAATTAATTTAAAGTTTAAATTATGAACAAATCAGATTTAATTGATGCAATGGCAGCTGATGCAGGCATCTCAAAAGCAGCAGCAAAATTAGCATTAGAATCATTAACTGAAAATGTAACCAACACTCTTAAAAAAGGGGATAAAGTTGCATTGGTAGGATGGGGAACTTGGTCAGTATCTAATAGAGCTGCTAGAACAGGTAGAAATCCACAAACTGGAGCTGAAATTAAAATTGCAGCTAAAAATGTTGTAAAGTTTAAAGCGGGTGCTGGTTTCAGTAGTGCTGTAAACTAAGGTATTAAGACATTTTTATCTTACATATGAAAAAGACTCTCTATATAGAGAGTTTTTTTTTTGCCAAAATTTCACTATATTTAAAAAAAACACCTAATGAATCTTTTAAATCCAACGAAAGGCAGGCTTTTAATTGCCGAACCTTCCATATTAAATGATCGCTCGTTTAATAGATCCGTAATTTTCTTGGCAGCACATAACAAATCAGAAGGCACCGTAGGCTTTATTATGAATAAACCTACAAGTTACAACATTCAAGACTTGGTTCCGGCAGTAGCCTGTAATTACCCTATTTTTGATGGAGGCCCAGTAGAAAAAGAAAATTTATATTTCTTACACAGTATTCCTGACTTGATACCTAACAGCATAGAAATAGGTAAAGGTATTTATTGGGGAGGTAATTTTAATGTCTTAGTAGGCCTACTCAACCATAAGAAAGTGAACAGTTCACAAATCCGGTTCTTTTTAGGCTATTCTGGCTGGGACATCAACCAATTAGGACAAGAATTAAAAGAATCATCTTGGGTCGTTGTAGAAAATAACTACGCAAATATATTTACCGTTGATAATTCTCAAATATGGAAAAACCACCTCCTAGCTATGGGAGGCGATTATAAGATCTGGGCCAATGCCCCTCAAAATCCTTCTCTTAACTAACGTAGTCCATCTAATTGGACCGCTAATATTTTTGCCGTGTTAAACGAATAAGTCGTCTTTCTGAATTTCGTAATAGGCTGTACCCCCACTATCGTATTTGTAATAAACAGTTCGTCCGCTTTTTGCAAGTCGAAAGGAGATATTTTACCTTCAACCAAGGTATATTCTTTATTCCCTTGAATTAATTCAATCATTTTTTTTCTAATAATTCCTTTAATACATCCGTCAGTTAAGGGAGGCGTCGTAATTACAGTTCCTTTGACCATAAATAGATTCCCATTAATAGCCTCTACGACATTTTTATTGTCATTGACAAGAATACAGTTGTCTAAGTCGTTTTCCTTGCTATAAATACTCGCTAAAGTATTGAGCAGTCTATTGCTTGTTTTTATAGTAGACAACAAACTTGCTTGCACGTAAAAATCCTTGTAAATATCCACCTGGTACACTGGTCTGAAAATCACATTTAATACAGAAGCCTCTATCACAAAGCTGACTTGATTGGTTAAAGGAGTATACAGTCCCCCATCTTTTCTAAAAACAGAAAAACGAACTCTAGCATTGTCTTCTAATTCGTTTATAGCAATCGTCTTTAGAATTTCATCTTCCATAAACTGCATGGTAAAACTCATAGGGATCTCCATACGTAACATACGCATAGATGCCATTAATCTAAAATAATGATCTTCTAAAAAGACAATTCCACCATCCTTCACTTTTATTGTTTCAAAAATAGCATCGCCATATTTAAATCCTCTATTGTCTCGGGTAAAAATTGATGTTTCTTTTTCTAAAAGGGCCCCATTAAAATTAATCATATCTGATAGTTTTAGCCGCAAATGTACATAAAAAAAGCCTTGATATAATCAAGGCTTTCTATATAATTTAATCGTTTTTATTAAGCTCCAATAGTGTGTTTTAATCCATCTATTTGATTCTCCCAAAACATTTTTGACTCTTCCACTTCATCTTCTTCGGCAAAATCTGTAATAATCAAAGAAACATCCTTGGTCAATTCATCAACCTGAATTTTAAATTCAAAATAAGATTTATTATCATCCTCATCTTCCAACCATCTGAATTTAATTTTCTCATTAGGACGCTCCTGTAATACACGAGCTTGTTCTTCTGAACCATCCCATACAAATGTATAGATATCGCCACGTAAATTTACATTATCTGCAAACCATTCAGACAGTCCTGAAGGGGTTCCAAAATATTGATAAAGCATCTGTGGAGAAGCGTGGATTGGGAATTCTATTTCAAATTTTACTTTTGTGATCATACTTAGTTTTTATATTGCCAATATATGTATTTAATTGAATTAAAAAAAATTTTCCCCTTTTAAAACAACAATGTCAAGCCTACTTTTAGGAAAAAATTCCATTTGGATAAAAGAAAGGGTACTTTATACGCCTAAAAACATTTTAATGGTGGTGTTTTGACCTTCTGTTGTAAAAAAATCGCCGTTCTCCCTTCTTTATAAAACACCCAATATGAACCGGTTGCAAAAACAACTTAATTTATATTTCATTTTAACAAAAAAAACTTTCAAAACCCCTTGCAAGATTTATATAATTTCCTATATTTGCACTCGCAAAAAGGCGTGGTAGCTCAGTTGGTTAGAGCGTCGGATTCATAACCCGGAGGTCTGCAGTTCAATTCTGCATCACGCTACTTTAAGGCAATTTAGGAAACTAAATTGCCTTTTTTTATGTCTTAAATTTAAATTTTAAAAATCATATACAGTATTGGATTGATATCAGCCTCAGGCGGACTGCTTTCAATGCTGCATCACTACACAAACGAAGCGATTTAGGAAACTAGATCGCTTTTTTTTATGATTAAAATATACTAAAAACTGAATACTGCAGCAATACGCAATTTTAAGACAATCTAGGAGCTAGATTGTTTTTTTTATACCTAACGTTTAAAAGATGGTTTGTGGATCTTGGAGGGTTCATATCAGCCTCAGGTAGACTGCAGCTCAATGCTGCATCACGCTACAAGCAAAAGCGATTTAGGAAACTAAATTGCTTTTTTTATGGTTAACGTTTAAAAAAGATGGTTTGTGGATCTTGGAGGACTGCAGTTCAATGCTGCATCACGCTACAAGCAGACGTTTTTTGTTTACTCCTCCCCTTTTTATTACAAACTCTAAGATAAAAAGACTAGTTATTGCAAGACAGGAATCCTATGCAACATAGGCCAAATAGCGTTCTAGACCGATAAAAACATGATTCTCCGGTTCTCAAACAAAATATAATT
>NVRM01000081.1 GCA_002400885.1 Flavobacteriaceae bacterium | reverse complement strand
AAAGAACAGTCCAGTGTTACATTTGGTAAATTTACAAATGCGAGGGGTATTCTAGGGGAGTCCCCTGTAAAAAACGTTCTTATTAAAAAGTGCAAGTATCCTCCGGAAATAGGAGGGTGTTTTTTTAAAATTATAAGGAGCTGTGACTTACTAATTTGAATGCATAAATTTTTATATATTTACCCCTGATACCAATCAAAAACTATGACGGAAGCAATTATTAAAAATCTACAACGCGGTATAAAATTATTAGAAAACATATCGGATGTCTCCTATACGGATACCTCTGTGGCTCCTTATCATTCAAGTATAGGGGTTCACATGCGTCATGTATGTGATGTTTTCGATTGTATTTTTGAAGGTCTTGTAGTGAATAAGGTTGATCTGTCAGATAGAAAACGTATAAAAATAGCGGAAGAAACAACGTATGAAGGTATATTGTATTTTCAGAAAATCATAGCATTGCTCCACGCTGTAAATCCAGTGGACTACGACCAAATAATAGTAGTGTCTGATGATTTGGGTTTGGGAATTGTCCAAGTAAATTATACCTATGCAAGTACCTTAATTCAAGCACACAGCCACGCCATTCATCACTTTGCAAGTGTAGGTTATATCATTGCCCAATTGGGAATAGAAATCCCCGACCAGGACTTTGGCTACAATCCTACAACACCTACTAAAGCGGTGAAGTTACCTAACGTGTAACGTAAACCCATCCTTTTCTGGTTTTGGAACGATCGTTTAAATACAAAATATAAAAATAGGTTCCCGTAGGTAATTTATTGGTTTTGGCTATAGTTAAGCTATGTTCAGAAGTTCCGCCCCACAAGTTTTTGTAATTATTTTTTTCAAAGACCAGTGCTCCCCATCTATTGTAGATTGTCAATTGATTGTTGTAAAATACGTCTAAATTATCGAAGACCAAATAATCATTGACACCGTCATCGTTGGGAGTAATGGCGTAATTCGCATTGTCTGTAGTCACCTCGATACTTAAGACACCTCTTAAATCCGACCCTAAAGTGATGACTGAATAATTGTCAGGAATAAAGGGAATAGAGTGAATGCTTCCATTTGTGAAATTACCGATAATACCGTCATTTCCTAAGTTGTCCCAGGTAAGTGTTTTCTTATTCCAGCCTACGACGCGTAGTTTTTTTAATAAAGGAGTCAATTTAGGTAAGTCACTCATGCTGTCCCAAGTTAAGGTAACCGCTGTTTTTTCTGTTCCGTTCAGGTCCCAAAATTCTAGCGTACTGATATTGGTGAGTGTTTTAACAATTTTTTTTGTGTCAAAATTAGTGTTAAAATAGGTAGGGGTATTGGGATTCTCGAAAAAATAAGCTGCTTTAAACGAACTGTTATTTTCGGGAATTATTAAAGGTCTTAAGCGATCATCATCGCCAATAGGAAATGTGAAATTTTCAATGCCTATTACACTGGTATACCCTTCTATGTATGAAGCATCAGATTCTCCTGCGTATATGGAATTTGAAAGGTAGTTTACAGCTACCGAAAGATCCTCTCTAGGTGTAATGATGAGGCCATCAATAAAAGACATATTATTTAAAACATCGATGGAGGTGTAAATTTCGAGGTTGTATTTTGTAGCGACTTCAAAATTGTAAAAACTTGGAATATGAGTACCTTCAATGCTCAATGTTTCGTTTGTGCTATAAAAACCAACCTGGCCTAAATTCGTGTCAAATGACTGATTGTTTATGAGGTTGGTATGGAAGCCCATTTGTGCACCCGCGTGCAGTTGAATATTTCCATGTGTTGCTAGGGCATGAGTTGCCTGTGCATATATAGGTAGTGCCCCACTAAAAAGTAAGATCGTTAAAACAATATAAGTTGATAATTTTTTCATCCTTAATAGCGGCTAAAAATAGGTTTTTTTCAATTTTTTTTTTCACTGTGTTACGGTATTTTATTACTGTCTAAAACAATTAATAATAACGTATTACAGCTGCAAAAGTACGCTTTTTTTATCTAAACGATACATTTCTATTCAGTTTTAAGAAAGGGGATTATAGGGGCTAGGGAGCTCTTGTCTGTTTTATGTAAAAGAATAGGAAGTACGATAGGATACGTGCATCGGTTTATAACTATTGAAAGTGCCTACACCTGTTACTTTGTTTTTTGAAAAAGCAGTATTTTTGGCGTATATCAGGTGGTTTGTACATAGGAAACCGATTAAAAAACAGTTAATTATAGTCCATTATGACAAACATAAATTCGGAATCAAATCGGATACGTGATTTTTTTGAGTTATCATTATCACCAATTTCAACTTTAAATCCGCCCTTTGATTGGTCGTAATACGCAATCCCAGGATCGTCATATCCAGCTCCTTTCCTGCTTGGTTGGGACAGCTGAATGATATAATTGTTGTGATTAAATGCGGTTGTAAATGTAATTTCATAGGTTCCTTCTCCTATCCTTTTACTTATCGCTCCCTTAATTTTGTTTGCAGTTCCATTCATTTGGATTTTACCAAATGCTTTTACAGGGCTTTGATAATAAAGACCTCCATCGCTAACTGTTGTTATACTGTTCTCGGTATTGCTACTTAAGAGATCACTTTTATGCAACCACTTGGTACTCGTTCCAGTAGTGCTCAAAATATCTCCTTGTGACCCGTTGTTAAAAGAACCGTCAATAAAGCGCCCAACCAAGGATAAATCTTTAGAAACCGATGTGTTTCCTTGTAAACGAATACCGTTATCGGCTGAAAGACGGATGTAATTATCGGCCTCTAAATGGATGTTATCCCCCGAGGTGAGTCGATAAATACTGGCAACATCAATATAAAATTGCTTAAAATTATTAAACCATAAATAGTTTTCCGGATTTCCTGTTATCTGGCGGCTTGTGGCAATACTCCCATCGGATGTGTATAAATTAGTAGTAGAAGCACTAACTTTTAAGGGGTGATATAGGCCAGTACTCAAACCAATATATACATTTCCACTAGGAACTCCAATGTAAATATCGCCTTCTCCGGCTGTATTTGTACTGGTTTCAATGTCTGGAATCGTGTTTTGAGCCATGCTCAGGTAGCCTATTAAAAGGAAGGGGAGTAATCGAAAATGTTTCATATAAATTTGAGGAATAACATATAGGGATTAATTAATTCCCTGGTTACAAGGCGCAAAAGTAAGAAAATAAATCTATTTAAAAAAGTGTTACAGTATTACGCCTTACATATAAGGGAAGCTTGACAGAGGCTGCTGAGATTTTAAATTTTTAAATTTCTGTTATTGATCGATCGTAATTTGCAATTCCTATAGGGCATTGTGTCAGTAGCGTTGCTGTTGACTTGTGTGAGTTAAAATGATATAGTTTGCGTCGGATGTAGGAGAGGAGTATCTTGTTTTTATAAAATGGATTCCATTTTATAGAGAGGGACTGCTTTATAGCTGAGTTTGCCTATTTAAAAAAAGGAGGTGCTATTGTTATGCCTCTATCAAAGTGTATCCATCGGTTATTTGTTCCGTTGTCCTGAGTTCTTATAATAGTATTCTAGTATCTTAGTTTGAGTGAATCTATCTTTTTTCCTAGGGATGTATGATGAAAAAACAAGATACCAGTGTAATTCACAGCGGCTGTGTATTACTTGAAAGCCGGAATCTTTTTAATAAACAGCTGAAAAGAGAGAGATGGAATGTTTTTATGTTTGTAAAAAATTGTAGAAAATAATGCTAGGTATTTAAGTCATGATGTTAATTAAGGGTAACATTGGTTACGACCTCCTTGGTCGCTGGTACACTAAAATACCATATGGAGTCTACGTAGGTGTCTGGGCCCGCAGTATTATCTCCTGTTATAATATCTATTGTAAATCCGTTTGATGTTTGGTTTCTAACTTGTATAATTCGTCCATCTCTTTGGTTATCACCTTTATAGCCAAAGGTAATGACATAGTATTCTCCATTAGGATGTGGGCTTGTAAAAGTAACTGAATATCGTCCTGTATTTGTTTTGACTATGCTTGCGTCGGTTACGTTTATGTTCAGCCCATTATTCCATCCATCGAAGTATACATAAGAAGCGGCGAATACATAGCCGATCGTTTCTTTTGTGACGTTAAGCGTAGGGGTAGTACCATTGGAAGTATTGGAGTTGTTTATTTGTTGCCAATTACTACCATCGCTTTGTAAAAACAAGATTGTCTTAGTGGGGATTTCTGTGTTATTATTCCCCGATGTGTCTTTGTAATTAGAAACAGTAATGGTATTATTTGTTGGGTTTTTTAGGATGTAATTTCTTCCTTTGGAAGTGCTAACATTAGGAAGTCCTATCGTGTGATTTCCATCAATTATGATGGTGTGATGGTCCTCTGTTAAGATTAAATTCCCTGTAGTTTTTAAAATGCTTAGTGCGAGGGAACCATTTACTTCTAGTGTAGAATTCGCGATATTATAGCCCGAATTTGCGTCGTCACTATAGTCACTAACGATGGGTTTATGAGCGGTGTTTATATTAATACCGAACCTGGTTTTAGCTCCAGCGGTATTGTTACTTCCTTGGACTCTGAAAAATTCTTGATGGAATTTTCCGCCTCTATAATCATATCGTTTAAATATAATGGGTTCGTCGCCATCATCACCTATTACAAATTCTAAGCGACCTTCATTGTCAGGTCCTGAAGATCCTATTTCAAAGAAGTCTGTTTTTCCAGAACTTCCTTTTAATCGGAAGTTTCCATTGAGGGTGGTAAAGAACATGGGCTTGTAAAAGTTGGCCGCTGAAGCTGCAAATTGTAAGGCTGCAGTATTTCCATCACCATTTATATGTACCAAAGGTTGGTTGCCTGTTTGATAGTCTGGAAAAGACTGAACGAGTCCAAGGGTTTGTCTTCTTCCAAATTCTAACATTGAAATATTGTTAGAACGTATTTGCATTTTAACATCGTTAGTGGTCCCTAAAAAACTTGAAGTATTTGTAGGGGCATTCCCGACCATTAGCCAATTGCCACCTCCTGTTAAATTGTCCACATATTCTTTCGTAACCGCATCCTTTGGATCCGTAGGAGTCCCTAGATTTGTTATTTTTTTAGTCGCGGCATCATTTGCTTGCGCTAATATTTCCTGCAGATTTGTAAGAATAGGGTGGTAGCTTCCATCACGGAGTCCTATATAAACCACAGCACTTGTATTATGCTTGTACAAATCTCCTTGGGCTGCTGTAGTGTTGTTATTGAGATCGCTGTCGTATATGAGTGTTTGTCCATGGATATGGAAAGATCCTAAGAATAAGATAATAATGATACAAAGGTATTTGGGTGTATTGTTTAGGAACTGTGTGATAGTGTGTTGTAGCATCTTTTTATGCAAAAGTATACTAATTTATGTAAATTTAAAAGCGAAATGATACTTATTCGAAACGTTAGTTTTTAGCATCTTAATTTTAAGTTGTTTTAAGAGGGGCTTGTGAGTACTGTTATTTTTGAATATTGTTAGTTTACAAAAAAGTACTTGAGAATGGAATGGAGTTGTACTTTCTGCTGCATTTTTGATTGGCGTGTTTTAGGGGGGGGTAGGTGGGGTATATTAGTGGAATCGTTAGATACTACTATTAGTTGATTGGGGTTGCTGTAATGTCGAAACTCCACCCATAATACTCGTTTGCTTGAATTTCGGTTTTACATTTGTTTGTGCCTTTAGTGATCATTGTAAATGTGTAAACTCCTGAGGTAAATATATATTTTCGACTCGCGGTACAACTGGACCTTCTTTCGAAGCCTTCATAGGTGTTAGACATACTGCTCATTTGTTTTTCTTTGAAATCAATAGTGCCAGATTTATCGATGTCTACATATACGGCCCTGTATCCTCCTTTAGTTCCTTTTGTTCTTCGGTAGGAAAAGACATAATCAATATCAATAAGGCAATCAGTATAAATTTCAAGTTTTATTTCTGAAACCATTTGGTAACTGTCTTTAATCCAGTCTTGAGTACCGGTACTTTCCTGAGATTTCAGTACAATCGTTTGTTTTTTAACAAATATCCCTTTGTCAAGCCCTACAGTGGCAGCATTGTTAGCGATATTGCTAATAAGAGGATGCCAATCCGTTGTGGTTCCAGTGGATGATAGTACGTCTCCAGTACTTCCGCTGTCATTAGTACTGTCGCTATAAGTTCCCGTTACAGAGAGGTTTCCTGATATATTCGTGTTGTTTTGGAGTTGAATAGTTCCCGAGTTGGCCGCTATTTCTACGTCGCCATTACTTGATTTTAATTCAATATTGTTGGTGGCTAAAAACTGAGAAGTTAAACTCTTACTCAATCTATTGATGACATTTGTATCAAAATTACGTATCTCATTAAAGGATAAATTATAAGAGTCTCCTGTGAGTACACGGTCTCCTGTTAAAGTGTCACTATCCGTGTAAATAGAGCTTACGCTTGGAAGATCTATCCAATTAGACCCTGTAGCGGTGCTGCTTAATATTTGACCAAAGGTTCCAACATCCCCATCTTTATCTTTAAATGCTTGATCCAATTGCATATCTCCTGCAATGTGTAATTTAGCGGAAGGGGTACTTGTGTTAATTCCAACATTCCCGCCATTTTTTAAAAATAATCGAAAGTCTAAAACACCAGATTCTACAAAATTTAGCCCATTTGCCAATAAATTCCAATGCCATTTTGGTGTTCCTGTAGCATCTTCAAAGGCTAAGACATCATTTCCGTTTGCTTTAATTACTAAGGGATGGTTCCTAAAAGAAGTGGCGCTATTAATTAAAACTTGGTCTTTATCATTTACTAAGCGTAGTTTCTCAGTATTATTAGCTTTAAAAACTAAATCCTGAGTATCTGTGGTTCCTATAAAATTACGATTACTTGTACCTTTGTTTCCAGTTAATTTCCAAGATCCACTTCCAGTTAAATTGTCTACATATTCCTTGGTTACCGCATCCTTGAAATCTGTAGGTGTTCCTAAGTTTGTTATTTTTTTATGATTAGCGCTATTTCCTGCGGCTAAAATTTCTTGTAGGTTTCTATCAATGGCGTGGTAACTACCATCACTGAGTCCGATATAAATGATAGGACTACTTTCATGTTTGTATAAGTCGCCTTCACCAGCGTTTTTAGAGTTAATGTCTGTAGTAGAGATTAGTTTTTGTCCATAGATAAGGAAGGTTCCAGAGAGGAAAAAAAGAAGGAAAGTAATGTGTTTCATGGCAATGTTTAGGTACTTTGAGAAAAGAATATAGGGTGTTTTTTCGCGAAAGTATGTTAATTATTGCAGTATTGAAAGCTTAAAAAGAGTGTAAATAAAGGGGGATTAAAAAGCAGTTGATTGTAAGTGTTTTATGTAAGTTTTTATGATTGTTATTGTAGGATTAATAAGGAACTTCCTACTGTTTGGATGTGGATACTAGTGGGGATGCTTTTTTGAAGACTGTTTCTTCCTGTATTTGTAGCTAAGCGTAGCTGTCCTATATCTTCACTTGAGGTGTCATTAATTTAGAACGGTTAAGATAAGTGTCTTTAGTATTTGTTAGCTTACAGTTATCTGTGTCTACATGGCTAAATAAGAAATTACTTATCTCCATTTTTTAGAGGGATGTTTATAATTGCCAATAATTAATTTGATTGTCTTCTATGGCTTTATAGGTTGTTGTATCGATGCCTGTTTTATACATTATAAATTCAGAAAATGATGTGGTGGAATGGTTATACGCTTGATTCCCATTTGCCCAGCCCAAGGTGAAATTTAGGTTTAATGTACAGGGGCCAAATGTGTGTGAGTCATTAAGTTTTTCAGTTGCTTTTACACGGATTATTACATTGGAATCCGTTCTAATAAGTGTGTATTGGCTCCAGTGATTCGTATTGTTGCTATTGTTAGTGCTTCTTATGTTATTGTTGCAACATTGTCCAGGGTCAAAATATAAGTTTTGATCACTCCAATTGATATGGGTAGACCATCTGTTATGATCAACCAATACTCCAAAGGTGTGTTGACTTTTACTAGTAGCATATAGTACACAAATGACAGTTCCGTTTTTTCCATTATTTGTCATTTGTTGAATACTGCTTGCTATCTCTAAATGGTCATCTATACCATCACCCTTCCAATAAGCTTGTGAGCCTTTAAATTTAAAAAGAGGTTGCTTTATAGGAGTATACTGGACGGCATTTCGCTCCAAACCACTTTGGTCATACCAAATTACAATGCGCAATTCTGAGCCAGCTGCCCACTGTGTAATTTTATTTTTGTCAATCACTAATGCGGCGTCTTTTGGGTAGAAGTTTCTTTCTTTATCATCCACTATTCTACGCAAGCGAACGAGAGGTCCTGCATATTTTTTTCTCAATTTCCGCATGGATAAAGCAACACTTATATTGGCTGTTTTTCCATCAAGGATACCTTCCATAAGTGCCACGGTACGCAGTGGTGTCTTTGTTGGATACTGATTGTAATGTGCTATTTGACTATGTCCAAAAGTTGTCGTGAAAAATAAGAGCACAAAAAGAAGTTGCTTTAGATACATTAAAGTTGTTTTTAGTCGGAAAGATCTCCTGTTAAATGAAATATATCTGTGGCAGTAGAAATAATTCCGACACCCGCATCCTGTCCTGCAGTTTTAAATCTATAGAGGCGCTGTTTAATAGTGGTCTGATTTCCTATAATACTGACCATTCCAGTACCTAACTGGTAAATACTCACGTTATATCCTATGGGAAGTCCGTTTGGGATGGTGAGCGTTAGTGGGGTGTTACTATCAAAAGTGAGAACATGTCCACTGTCTGGCAATTTGAGCGTGTAGTCACTCGTTTTTGCCACTACGGTAGGTAAGGTGTAGTTTTCTCTATCTATCCATTGGATATTTGAACCGGTAGAACTTAGAATTTGACCTGCTGTCCCTCCATCCCAATTGTCACCTGATAACATTCCATTTATTCTAACCCTATGTTTTGAAATGATTCCTGAAGGGCCGCTAATGAATGTATACGTTTTTGCGTCTAAATGAATTTCACCTTCACTCGTAAGTCTTGTTTTTTTTGAATTAAGTGTAAATGTATTGAGCTTATCAAAAGTTAAATTTTTACTCCCTGCATCTAAAATTCTGTCTGCCGTTAATACCCCGTCTTTATTGTAGAGGTTGTCATTGCTTATAAGCGCATCTACATATTGTTTGGTTACTGCATCTTTTGGATCTGTAGGCGTTCCTAGATTTGTTATTTTGGTATCCGAGGCGTCATTGGCTTGCGCTAATAATTCTTGTAAATTGATAAGAATAGGGTGGTAAGTTCCATCACTGAGCCCTATGTAAATCACACCGCTTGTATTGTGTTTGTACAAGTCTCCTTGAGCAGCAGTACTGTTATTGTTGAGGTCGTTGTCGTATATGAGCGTTTGTCCATGGACATGGAGAGAAACTAAGAACAAGACAATAAGGATACAAAGGTGCTTTTTTGTATTCTTTAAGCCTTGTTTAATAGTGAGTTGTAGCATTTTTTTTTAGCCAAAAGTATGCTAATTTACCTGGTTTTAAAAGCGAAAGGATAGTTATTCGAAACGTTCGCTTCTAAGATTTTAATTTTAAGATGTTTATACTTGTTTTGAGTGGCTGTTTAATAGGGTTAGGGCTGCCTAAATGTATCTATGCCTGTCTATAATTACTAAGTTACTTGTTGTTATCTAATGTTATTTATTGACGGGTTGTTTATTGCAGTTTTTAAACCGATATATAACTTATTAGGTCTTGTTTTTGGAATTTTTCTCCCTGTTAATAAAGAATATTTCCCGTGTTTTTTAATTGTATTTCAATCAATGTTTACAGATGTGATAAATTAGATTATAGTGGGGATGTACTATTATAAATGATTGTACAAAAAATGGAGTAATTAACACCTTAGTTATAAATTACAACGGGTGAGGAGCTATTGGATGGTACATACACAAAACAATACCTTTTCTGGACTTAGAGATTGATTGGGGTAGCTGAAATGTCGAAACTCCAACCGTACATATCGTCAGATTGAGCATGAGTATCCACGTTATGGGTTCCTTTAGTTTTCATTGTGAACAGATAGGACCCCTCGCTAAAAATATATTTTCGACTCCCTATACAGCTCGCCTCTTCTTCATTTTCTTCATAGGTGTTTGAAATACTGCTCATTTGATTGCTTTTGAAAGTGTTTTTGTCTTTTTTTATGTCTACGTATACTACTCTGTTACCTCCGTAACCTATTACATCTCCACTAGTTCTATGGTAAGAAAACATATAATCGATATCAATAAGGCAATCTTCAGTAATTTTAAGTTCAATAGATATAATAGTCTTTAAAGTACTTGCTTCCCAATTTTGTACGCTGGTACTTTCTTTATATTTCAATACAATCGTTTGCTTTTTGACAAAAACCCCTTTATCAGTTCCTATAGTCACTGCATTGTTTTCTTGACCACTGATAAGTGGATGCCAATCCGTTCCTGTTTCAGTAGAGGATAATACATCTCCTGTAGTTCCGTTGATACCATCGCTGTCACTATAACTTCCCGTTACAGAAAGGTTTGCTGTTACCTTTGTGTTGTTTTGTAGTTGAATTCCGCTTGGCCCTGCTATTTGAACGGTACCTCCGGTAGTTTGGATTTGAATATCATTGGTAGCGAATAATTGGAGATTTGTAGCGTCATATTTTATTGTATTTAAGCCTGTGAAGAATAAGCTCTTTCCTGCTCCATTGAGTGTTCGGTCATTTGTGAGTACCCCATTAGAAGTGTATATATTAGCTAAAGATGATTGATCGACCCATTCTGTTTTGATACCCGTACTACTTAGAATTTGACCGGGGGTTCCTGGTTTATTAAATCCATCAATAAAAAGCCCTAGTAGATAAATGTTTTTTTCGAAAGTTGCGTTGTCGTGTGCTATGATCCCGTCTTCTCCGTATAATTGTAGGTATCCATTATTTGCATTGATATCAATAATTCCATTTTCTGAACTAAGATATAGACTGGTCGCATTAATGCCAAATAAATTAAAATTAGAAAAATCTAATACTTTATTGTTTCCTTCAATTAAACGATTTCCAGAGATTATTCCGTTTTCTGTGTAGATATTTCCTTTATGGAGGTTATGATATACACCAGAAGAGAGGCCTATAAAAATTTCTTTGCTAATTTGATGTTCGTATAAATCTCCTTCTCCTGCATTTTCTGCTGTGATATCCACATCTGTAATACTGGTTTGAGCGATTGTTAACTCTGTGCCTAATAGAATGATAAGCAGGGAAATAAAATATTTCATAGGAAGGGTGCTTTTTTAGAGTAATTTGAGGTCAGGTTATGTATATAACAAATATAGGAGTTTTGTAAGGAGATTGATGTTAAAAATTTCAATATTTTCAATATTGAAACAAGGGGGAGTATTACCGTAAGCTACTGTAATATAAATAGTTAGTTCTAGGTAGAGGTGTTGGGGGGGGATTATGTTTTAAGGACTCAGCGTATTCAATTAAAATGTTGCTTAAAGAGGCTCAAAACCAAAACGATAGAGAAGATAAAAAGCACTTGTTTTGAAACGAAAATTCCGTGTTATTAAGTTGTTTAAGTTTTTTTTGAGGCGTTTATTGTAGTGAAGATAGCTAAGTGGATGACTGGCTTTAATCCGGTATGGTTGTACTGCTTGATAGATTGTAAGGGAATAACGAACTCAAGTTATAATTACAAGGGAGCTCGTGATTGCTTTTATCTATCTCCTTGAAGAATAATTTTTTTAGGAGCATGGGGATTCAGCCATGGCTATGGTGTTCTAACAGTTGTCCGTCTGTATGCTTGTGAAAACGAATTGTTTTTAGACTGTTTTTAGGAGTATAGTGTTACTGACTAGGAGGGGATACTTTCCTGATGTTGTATAGAGGTATTATAAATAGGTTTATTTGACTAGGAGGGGATAGGGCTAAAAAAAAAGCTGCTCCGTAAAGGAGCAGCTTATTATGATAAGGTAAGTGTTGTTTGTTATAGTTTTTCTATAAGAAGGGATGAACCTCCTTTTTTTGTTCTGATATCTGCATTACCATAATAACGGTATCCTCTAACTGATATTTTATCACCACCAGTTATATTTATGATTTTTGTCATCGTTGCAGTAGTTCTGTCTACATAGCGGTTACGGTGATAGTTTGAACTATATGTACCAGCTTGAGGAGTACTACCTACTAATAAAATATACTCAGAACCTGTTCTGTTATTTTGATTAGTACCCATAAACACAGTCACACGATAAGTTACCTTATAAATTCCTGTTTCACTTACAGTTATTCCGTCTGTAGCTATTGTGTATATGTTACTTGGATCAACTTCTATGGCTGTTCCAAAATCGATAATAGTACCAGCATTATCTACATCTGAACTACCATCTCCTATAATTAGTTGATTTCCGATGTTATCTGTTGTTTCTGCAATCATTGTAATATTTACAGATGTTGCTTTCCAACCTGTATCTCCAGTTGTTCCGTTACCATCTAAATCATTAGTCCAAACCAAAGCCTGACCTACGGTTGCATTATTTTG
>NVRM01000080.1 GCA_002400885.1 Flavobacteriaceae bacterium | reverse complement strand
AATTGTTTTTTTGTTGTGCAACTCAAAGTTAATTGAGATACTTAAAAATCGTTCTCTTTTTTTGTTAAAGTTTTAAATCGTTTAGGACGGGATTGATTTTTTATCCACTTTAATACGGCCTCTAATAACATAAATTGTCTTACCTGTTTTTGAATCAATCTGTTGCTCTAGAACATCAAACTTTTCCCCACCTTTAAGACCTTCTTTCATACCTATTTTTGCCGTTATAGGATACCCCGTAAATAGGGGAGTTTTTGTCTTAAAAACGTCATATTTCTTTTGTAATTTCACATAATTACGGTCTATGTTTCTTATAGTAGCTCTAGATACAACTTCCTCCATGCTTTCTCCCGTTTTAGAATAGAGTACTAAACTTCTCACCTTGTCACTTCCTACATACTCAAAGTCAAAAAGATTGGTCGTGTCAAAAGCTGTTTTTCTTGCTGGATTTATATTTTTTTTATCCATCCATAAATCGGTATAAAAAACCGTTGAAATTGAATCATTCCAGTTTAATTTATACAAATATGAAGTCGTCCATACAGAATAACCTTCACTAGTTTTAGTATATATTTTATCCGCAAGCTTTAATGCTATAGTTCTAATCAAATTATTTTCTATGCGTTCAGCTACTTTAGAAGCTGTTCCCAAAACAATCTTCGCTGCTATTTCATTACTCACAAAATTCATTTTGGACACCACCACGAACGTATTGTTAATTAGTTCCTCCCCTGCATCTGATATCAAAGCATTCCCTCGCAGAGAATTATTGGCAATATGAACATCCAGTTGTGTTACATCATACTGACCTCTACTCGCAATTAAATCCATATCAAAGGCACCATCTTCCTGTCTATTGAACCATTTACCGACAATTTTATTTCCTATTTTTTCTTTGCTTAAAAAATTATCAATCATTAATTTACTCTCTTCTTCATTCATATCATCCTGCCTTAATTCTTTTGAAGATTTTAATCCGGCTTGTTCACGTTGGATCTTCGTAGGCATAAATAATTCGGGATTCAACCCAGTTACATCAATAGAATGGTCATTATATTTCTCTGGAAATGGAGCATTATAATAAGCATTTGTTACGATCTCCTTTTTAGGGAAATCTTCTGACTGAATAAGAATTCTATGTAATGAACTTCTTCTATATTTTAAGTTCCCTCCATCTAAACTTTTTTGCGAGAAACCCGAAAGAGTACACAAACAACACAGTATTAGCAAATAACAATTAGTGATTTTCATTAGTATAAATTTAACGTTTGATTACATTATTTTTACAGAAAAATTGCATACTACTTTATTTAAATAAAGCTCCTTTCAAAATTATTCTTTTATAGTAAAAGCATTCCTAAATAAACCAACTAGACAGAACTCCGTACACCTATCTATACAACAGGGTGTAGAGAAAACAAAAAAATAAGTTACAATATGAATACATAAACAAACGTATAACAGAACAAGTAATAATAAAATGATAAATATCACCTATGTTGATTTTATCACAAAACATTACAGCACCTCTACTTCGCTGATTATAACTATTTTAAGTATTTAAATAAAAAAAAAACTGTATCCGTAAGAATAAACCGAGTCTATTCAACCTCACATAACTGACACAACTAAAAGTAAATTCAATAGAATTAATTATTGAATTCTCCAACATAAAAAAAACAAGGACAAGCTAAGCTCCTATAATAAGCAATTCATAATCATACTGTTTTTTTAAAAATTCATTAAAGTTTATAAGTATCTTTGCCCCATAAAACCACTAACAAATGACTACCTGCCATTGCGGAAACGATAAAACATATACAGATTGCTGCGAAATTATACATAAGGACATTACAAAAGCAAGCACTGCAGAAATGCTTATGAGAAGTAGGTATACCGCTTTTCACAAAGCTGATGGTGATTATTTACTCCTAAGTCAAGCAAAAAAACACGCACCAAGTCCTACAGAAATCAAAGACATCGTATCCTGGGCAAAATCCGTAACCTGGGTAAAACTAGAAGTACTTGAAACCAGCAATGGATTAGCGGATGACACTACAGGAACCGTAAAGTTCAAAGCCACTTATTTTGATGCAGATGGCATGGGAATTATTGAAGAAAACTCCTTGTTTGAAAGAGAAAACGGACATTGGGTATATGTAACTGGAATTGAATAGCAATGGGAAAGATAGGCAAAGAAAAAAACACGAAAAATAAATCGAAGCATTCCAAATTAATGGACCGCAAGATGAATAAGATTCGTAAAAATAAGGATGTGACTAAAAACAAGATAAAATACTTGTTAAAAAAGCATCAAGAAACGAAACAAGTAGACGACAATAAATCCTCAGAAGAATAATGAAAGCGATAGAACCAAAAGGATTACATCCAAAAAACAAGCATTTATCGGGATACGATTTCCCTAAACTAATGGAAGTTTTACCCGAATTGAAGGAATATGTAGCTCCCAATAAATACGGAAATTTAAGTATTAATTTTGCCGATTCAAAAGCCGTAAAAATCTTCAATCGTGCCTTGTTAAAAAGTGATTATAATATTAACTCTTGGGAGTTTCCAGATGAGAACTTATGCCCTCCTATTCCAGGACGTGTGGACTACTTACACTATCTATCAGATTTAGTAAACTCCGATAAAGGTACTATTTTAGACATCGGAACAGGAGCCACTTGTATTTACCCTTTATTAGGAACTGCCATTTCTAATTGGAATTTCGTAGGAACAGACATCGACGAAGAAACATTAGATATCGCAGAAAAAATCATTCAAAATAACCAATTGGAAGGTCGCGTAATACTGCAATTCCAAGAGGATGAAAATCATATTTTCAAAGGAATTATTAAAGAAAATGATCGATTTTTAGCAAGTGTATGTAATCCTCCTTTTTACAAATCGGCAGAAGAAGCAGCGGGTGCTAATAATAGAAAATTAAAAGGCCTTGGTCTTAAAAACGAACCTAACAAACGTAATTTTTCTGGAAACAAAAATGAATTATGGTATGTAGGAGGAGAAAAAGCCTTCGTCCATACTTATCTATACGAAAGTTCATTTTTCAAAGAAAACTGTTGCTGGTTCACAACTTTATTATCAAACAAAGACCATTTAAAAAGCATGTATAGTTCTTTGAAAAAGTTAGGAGCTACGGAAGTTAAAACCATTCCAATGGTACAAGGGAACAAAGTGACACGTGTAGTCGCATGGTCCTTTTTAACAGAGAAAGAACGCAGCGAATTTTAAATTTATCTCGATTTGAAAATAAATATATTATTTTCAACATGACAGATACTAAACATTCCTTTGTCCACAAAAACAGGACAATAAGAAATTAAAGTCTTCAATTTTACTTGAAGACTTTTTTTTGTGAATAAAAGTAAGCTAGCAAGCTATTCACTCGTTAAAATTATTAGTATTTTGCACAAAAATTCACCCATGAAAGTATGCATTGCCGAAAAACCAAGTGTTGCCAGAGAAATTGCTCAAATATTAGGTGCAAATACCAAGCGTGATGGCTATTTTGAAGGCAATGGCTATGCTGTAACCTATACATTTGGTCATTTATGTACCTTATTTGAACCCGCGGATTACAAACCTCATTGGAAGAGTTGGGACTTGAATAATTTACCGATGCTCCCAGAAAAATTCCAGACAAAAGTGGTGGAAAACGATGGAATTAAAAAGCAATTTAATATTGTAAAAAGTTTATTTGACAAAGCAAGTGTGATCATTAACTGTGGGGATGCTGGGCAAGAAGGAGAACTCATTCAACGATGGGTAATCAACCAAGCTGGGTATAAAGGCGAAGTACAACGTTTGTGGATTTCTTCACTAACAACCGAAGCTATTAAAGAAGGATTCGCCAACCTAAAACCATCCTCTGATTATGACAACTTGTATTATGCCGGGTTTTCTCGCGCCATAGGCGATTGGCTTTTAGGGATGAATGCTACCCGATTGTATACTGTAAAACATGGAGGCTACAAGCAAATGTTATCCGTAGGACGTGTGCAAACCCCTACCCTAGCCATGCTAGTACACAGGCATTTAGAGATTTCAGATTTTAAACCTGTAACCTATTGGGAATTACAAACTACGTATCGTTCCACCTTATTTAATTGTGAAGAAGGTAGATTTAACACCAAGGAAAAAGGAGAAGCATTTGCCAATAAGGTAAAAGAAGATGATTTCGAAATTATTTCGGTCACCAAGAAAAAAGGAAAGGAATTTGCACCTAAACTATTTGATTTAACTGGATTACAGGTATATTGTAATACTAAATTTGGTTTTTCTGCAGATGAAACATTAAAAATTGTTCAAAAGTTATACGAACAAAAACATGTTACCTACCCAAGGGTTGACACCACCTTTTTACCAAATGATGTATACCCAAAAATAGCTGGTATTTTAGGTAAACTTAAAAGCTACAGCCACTTGACTGGAGTTTTATTAGGAAAGAAAATCAAAAAATCGTCCAAGGTCTTTAACGATAAAAAAGTAACGGATCACCACGCCATCATACCTACGGGAATTGAGGGACAATTGTACGGAGCACAAGCGCAGGTTTACGACATTATCACTAAGCGTTTTATTGCTGTTTTTTATGATGAAAGTATCATTTCTAATACGGCAGTAAAAGGTAAAGTTGCTGGTGTAAAGTTTAAAACTAGCGGTAAAGAAATTATAGAAAAAGGATGGCGCGTGGTTTTTGAAGACCCGAATGCTATCCTAAAAAAGAAAGAAGTTGGAGAAAAAACAATGCCCACTTTTGAAAAGGGTGAAAAAGGCCCTCATGAACCGTCGTTTTTAGAAAAAGAGACCAATCCACCCAAATATTACACGGAAGCCACCTTACTTAGAGCCATGGAAACCGCGGGAAAACAAGTGGATGACGATGAGATGCGTGAATTGATGAAGGAAAACGGGATTGGAAGACCTTCTACACGTGCCAATATCATAGAAACATTATTCCGTAGAAAATACGTAGCTCGTAAAAAAAAATTACTAATCCCTTCCGAAACGGGTATCCAATTAATTGCAACCATTCAAAATGAACTGTTAAAATCCGCGGAACTTACAGGACGATGGGAGAAACAATTAAAAGACATTGAACAGGGAAAATACAGTGTGAGTCAATTTATTGATAATATGAAGGGTATGGTAGATCAACTAGTGTACGAAGTGCGTTCCAACCAAAAATCCGCCAATATTTCTCATACAACTGCAGCACCTATAGAGGTGAAAAAAGCGGTTAAAAAAACCAAAGGAATTGCCCTAGAAAAATGCCCTAAATGTTCAAAAGGGACACTTTTAAAAGGATCCAATGCTTATGGATGTAGTCAGTATAAAAACGGCTGTGACTTCAAACTACCTTTTACTTTCTTAGGAAAGAACATTTCGGAAAATCAATATATACGTTTATTAAAAAAAGGCTGTACCGTAAATTTAAAAGGATTTAAAACCGAAACCGGAAAACAAGATGGACTGGTTCGTTTTACGGATTCTTATGTATTAAAATTTGAGCCAAAGCAAACTACCTCCCCGGCAAAAGACAGCAATGCAATCACCTGTCCAAAATGTCATAAGGGAACGATTCTCAAAGGAAAATCGGCCTATGGATGTAGCGATTATAAAACCGGGTGTGATTTTAAATGTAGCTTTGATTTTATCAGAGAAAAAGCCGATGGTAAACCACTAGATAAGGAATTAGTAATCGCGGTATTAAAACTAGCGGCAGGCTAATTTAATTTCTCGTAAAGAAGTTTCAGTAGCGATTAAAGCCAATGTGATTTTGGCTCTTAATGCTTGCTCATCTTCAACATCTACATATTTTAGCCAGGCATCTTTTTCTAAAATCTCCTTAATATCACGCATGCGTTTAAGGGTGTCCCCTGCTGTTCTAACCAGAGAACCCTGAGTGTTTTCTTTGGATTTTATATGATGATAGGTAGCGCTGTTCAAGTCAAAGTCTACGGCGATAAAATAAAGAATTCCATCGCTAGTATCAGCATAAAAACTTGTCCAATCGGCATAGCCTAATTTGGCACTCCCAATCCGGTCTTCAAGACTGTTTTCTATACGCCATCTACAATTAGCCGCACGTCCCCAATGATTGGACAAACGGTAAACACCTTCAGCTGCATAAAAATAAGAACTTCCAGATTTACTGGTGTAATTGGGGCTTTTACCCTCTATTTCTTGTAATTCAGCCCCTTTAAAGACACAATATGTATGTTTAAAAAAGTTATATTTGGTAATTTTTTTCATGGATCTAATCAAAGTACAAAAATAGTCAATTTAGCCAGAAAGGAATTATTTTTTATTTCCATTATAAAAACTATCTTTAAAATCTAAAAACGAACTATTTAAATGCAGCAAGAAGAAACGTTGTGGGGACATCCCAAAGGCTTATACATTTTATTTTTTACAGAATTATGGGAACGTTTTTCCTTTTATGGAATGCGTGCCATCTTAATTTTATACTTAGTCAGTAAAACCACCGGAGACAATCCTGGGATGGGTTGGGATAAAGTAAGTGCCTTTGAATTGTACGGATGGTACACCATGATGGTATACGTAATGGCGGTTCCTGGTGGTATCATTGCCGACAGGTGGTTAGGACAGAAAAAAACCGTAATGCTGGGTGGTTTGCTACTTTGTATCGGTCATATTATATTGGCTTTTGATACTGTTACTGCCTTTTACGCAGGACTTATTTTCATCGTATTGGGCGTAGGAGGTCTCAAACCCAATGTATCGGCCATGGTTGGAGGTTTATATGCAAAAAACAATGACAAACGTGAAACGGCTTTTACCATCTTTTATATTGGGATTAATATTGGTGCTTTTACCGCACCTATTTTAGTAGGCTATTTAGGAGAAACAATCAGTTGGCACTATGGTTTTGGTTTGGCAGGAATCGGAATGGTTTTTGGTCAAATCGTATATATCTGGGGGCAAAAATACCTCAAGCATGTCGGGAATTTTGTCCCACATAAAATAGACGTAAAAACCAATAAAAAAATACCACTCACAAAAATAGAGAAAGACCGCATGGTTTTATTAGCCCTTTCTTTTATCATTGTCATCGTGTTTTGGGGCGCCTACGAGCAAGCAGGAGGTCTCATGAATATATACGCAAAGGAAAAAATAAACAGGGTCTTATTTGGCCTTGAAATCCCTGCTAGTTTCCTACAATCTTTACCTGCCTTATTTGTAATTATTACAGGAGGGCCGATTGCCTATTTTTGGATGCGATGGAAAAAAGCAGGACGCGAATCCTCTTCCGTTTTAAAAATGGGTTTGGGAACTATTATTATGGGATTTGGTTTTTTGGTGCTGGTAGGCGCTGCGAATCAAACCCTGGTTTCTTTGGATGGTAAAGCATCTCTTTACTGGATGTTTGGAGCCTATTTCTTACATGTCATAGGTGAATTATGTGTCTCTCCAGTAGCCTTGTCGTTTATAACTAAAATGGCACCACTTAAGTATGTGTCATTCATGATGGGAGCTTACTTTTTCGTGACGGGAATAGGGAATAAACTGGCTGGAATTATAGGTAAAGCAGCACAAACTGCGGGAGAAAAGACGGTATTTATGGGCGTTTTCCTATTTTGCGTCTTCTTTGGGTTTATATTAATCCTATTTGTAAAAAAATTAAAACAGTTGGCCCATGGTGCTGACGTATTGGATTAGTCTATGGGGCTAATTGATGAGAAGTGAGTTAAATAAAAATAAACGTATAAGTCTATGAAAAATTTAGTCGTTTTAACGGGTGCTGGTATTAGTGAAGAAAGTGGTCTTAAAACATTTAGAGATGCCGATGGGCTCTGGGAAGGTCATGACATAATGGAAGTTGCTTCTCCAGAGGGATGGCATCAAAATAAGGAGTTAGTACTCGACTTTTACAATAAGCGTCGGGCACAACTAAAAGAAGTACAACCGAATTCTGCACATAAATTTTTGGCCTATCTAGAACAGTATTATAAAGTGCAAATTATCACTCAAAACGTCGATAACTTACACGAACGTGCAGGAAGTAACAACGTTCTTCATTTACATGGGGAATTACTAAAGGTACGCAGTACCGAAAATGAAGCCTTAGTCTATCATTGGGAAAACGAGTTAGTCTTAGGYGACCTAGGGKCAGACRAYATGCAATTACGACCACATATTGTTTGGTTTGGAGAGGAYGTTCCTTTACTAGAAACAGCTGCCTCTATTACAGAARCAGCTGATATCTTAGTCATTRTAGGRACYTCTATGCAAGTGTACCCTGCGGCGAGTTTAATCAATTATGTAAARSWAGGRACTCCTATYTATTTYATTGATCCCAAGCCCAGTATCAACAATAATAGTCACCAAAAYYTGACCATCATTGCTAAAAAAGCCRTCGATGGTGTCCGTGAATTAGTTCATTTACTGACTAGTTAGCCARCATTTCTGACATCGCTTCAAATAAATCACCATTGGTRATRTTTGCRCCTTTTTCGATCAAGTCAAAAACTTCWACGTTTCTTTCTYTATCGTARGTTTTACTTGCCTTAAAGTATTCTACACTRTCATCGTTAGARTTATTAAAGAACCATTKGAATCCTTTTTGYTCCATYAAGTTGAYSYCTTCTTTTTTCACTTCTACCACAATACGGTGGATTTGATCTTGATTGCATTTGAATATATTGATGGAGTTTTCAGAGAAATGCTCTAAATACTCGGTCTTCGCCAATACATTTTCCCAAACAGTATCGCTAAATACATCTAATTCTTCATCTGCCATACTCGGGTTATCCGTTTTTATACGGTTCCACTCTGCTACATCAATTTGTTGCGTTGCTAAAAACGTTGCAAATTCTTCGTGCAAGGCTTCAAATTGTTCTTTTGATAATTGTCTATATTTCATACTTAATAATATTAGTGTTTGTGCTTTTCTTAGAATTTTACATCATAAAAAAAACCGCTCAATTTACATTGAGCGGTCAAAGATAGTTTATTTCTTTTTTTTAGAAAATATAACGCAATCCAAATTGCATTTGCCATCTAGATAATAAGTTAGATTCGTATCCAAAAGTCTCTGTTACATCTCCATTAAAGTTGTAGGTAGGAACTCCAGCCCCATCCACGGTAACTCCAATTGGTTGAACACTATTTGGTATTTGAACTAATCCCCAATCAGAACTGATTAAGTTTCCAATATTTAAAATATCTAAACTCAATTGGATGGTATTAGATTTATCAGCACTCACTTTAATCTTAAAGTCTTGCATCACTTTTACATCCCATTTCCCTCTCCAAGGACTTAATGCTCCATAACGTTCTGCATACTTTCCTCTACGAGATTTTAAATAATCGTCTTGATTGATAAATGCATTATACGCAGCTCCTTGTCCAGCATTTGCAAAGTTCATTCCTGTAATTTCAGCTTCGGTCGGTACATATAATAAATCATTCACTCCAGAACCATCGCCATTTAAGTCTCCTCCGTACGTATAAGAAAAACGACCTCCTTGTGCGTATTCAAAGAACGTAGAAACTGTAGTTGCGTATTTGTCGTTTCCATAAGACCATCTTTTACTCATAACTCCAATAACTCTGTGCTTGTCTCCATATTTAGAATGTGCCAACACATCATCATTTACATTATTTAATGCCGGATTAAAAGCAAAAGCATCTCCTGTAATTTCTGCTTCGATAGAATTTACATCTTTCGCATTTAAATAATTATAAGCCAAACTTGTAAACAAGCCGTTTTCGAAACGTTTTTGAAGTTTTAAGGTGGCGTTAAAGGCACTTCCTTTATCCGTATTTGTCATAACATATACGTTTTGTGCTTCTTTATCACCCGCTCCATATATAGGTCTATTATCAACCCCTGTTAAGGTCGCTGTAGGTTTAATCAAACCCCAATTTTGTACATGAACTCCATGAATATCGCTGGTATAGGATAAATCTCCTGTGGCAATAATCCCATTTTCAAGTTTATAATCAAGTCCTAAACTAGATCTCCAAACTTGTGGAAATTGAAAATCAGGATCTAATGCTTGTGTAAACGCCGAATCGGCACCAATGGTTTGATTTCCAATCCAAACAAAAGGTAAACGACCTGTAAAGATCCCTGTACCACCACGTATTTGGAAAGAACTATCTCCATTCACATCATAATTGAATCCAACTCTAGGAGACCATAACAATTTATCTGTTGGCATTTGAGTATTATCAATCTTTACCGATTTTTCTGTAATAGGATTATAATACGTTGCATTTGGCTTGTAATAATTTTCATCAGAAGCTAACTGAGTATCAATAAACTCTTGTGCTAAATCAGAGGTATTAAAAAATAACGGTTTATCAACACGGACTCCATAAGTCACTTTAAAATCCTCGGTAACATTCCATTCATCCTGAGCATACAAAGCAGCCTGTCCCACATTAATCTCATAAGATCTAAATCCTCCAACATTCCCTACTCCTGCAGCGTTAGCACTATCGTACACCGCTTGTGCATTTTTTATATTTGTATCAACTACTCCTCCAGGAACCGCTAAATCAAGAAAATCTTGAACGGAAGGATATGGACCTCCAAAACCTGGAATAGTAAAGGTACCTCTGTAAGGATATGTAAATGTATCATACTTAGCCAAGTTAAAAGAATTAACAAAACTAAATTTCTCAAATGAAGCCCCAAAGGTAAACGTATGATCACCCGAATAATAATTCATATTATTAGTAATCTGTAATACTTTCTGCTCTAAGGTATTATTGATAGAGAATGGTTCATGTCCAGCAATAATATAAGGACTACCATCTTTATAAATATTAATTACGGGAGCCGGTGTAGAAAAAGGATCACGTGTATCGTCAAATAAGGTATATCCAACTTGTAATTTATTGGTAAGATTATTATCAAATGTTGAATTAATTTCTAGTAAAAATGAATTGATTTTATTGTTCATTCTATAGCCAGAATTTTGGAACTGAATGGTATTAAAATCCGGACCACGACGGTTAATAGCCGTTGGATGCGCTGCTTTTTCTTGAAAAGCATCTAAGAAATTATAGACAAATGCCAAACGGTGGTCTTCGTTGATATTCCAATCCAATTTAAAAATACCTTTGGTAGAGCCAGATTCGTGGTTAAACCCTTTATAATCACCTGTATCATATCCTAATTTAGACAATGCGTTGCGAACATCTATTAAATCTTGTTCTAATACTCTGGATTCGTTAATCGCGCCAGATCCTGTATTCGCTACCCATGATTGTCCTAAATCCGAACGGTCATCTTTTTCAAAATTAGCAAAAAAGAATAATTTATTTTTGATAATTGGCCCTCCAATACTCACTCCGTATTGTGCTTGTTTTAAGTCAGACACAAAAATATCTTCCCCTTTAATTTTACTTCCTGTTAAATCTTGATTTCTAAAGTACCCATAAACAGTTCCTTTAAATTCATTGGTACCACTTTTTGTCACTGCATTTACAGAAGCTCCGGTAAACCCAGACAATGTAACATCATAGGGTGCCGTAGAAACTTGAATTTGCTCAATGGCATCCAAGGATACTGGCTGAGAACCTGTTTGCCCTCCTGGAGTCGCTGCATCCAATCCAAACGGATTATTAAAAATAGATCCATCCAATGAAAAGTTGTTGTACTGATCATTACGTCCTCCAAAAGACCCACCACTTGAGGACGGTTCTAATCTATAAAAGTCGGCCGCCGAACGAGAAATAGAAGGTAAAGAAGCTAATTGTCTTGCATCGATATCTGTCTCAGAACCTGTTCTGTTTTTATTAAACGTTTCATTTTTACCTACAGTAATAACAACCGCTTCTAATGCTTGACTGTCACCATTCATCGAAGCATTGATACTAAATGCCTTTCCTAAAGATAAATAGACATTATTATACACTACTTCTTTAAAACCCACAAAACTCACCTTGATAGTATAAGGGCCTCCTACCCGTAAATTGGGAATTAAAAAACGTCCACTATCCGATGACATCGCACCTGAAATTGTCCCAGAAGGAACATGTGTTGCGATAATGTTTGCTCCAAATAATGGCAGCTTCGTATCGTCCAATACTATTCCTTGCACTTTGGCAGTGGTTACCTGTGCAAAACCAATAGTAATAGAAAATACTGCTAAGCAAACAGCAATTAAAATACTTTTTCTCATAATCGTTGTGTTAAAGTTTGACTTGAATTGTTAATGATTTGTTAATCACAAAATTAACAAAAAAGAATTAAACCTATTTACCCCGTCAAAATTTGTTATTAACGATTGATTGTTAATTACTTTACATAGAGCTAGCCCTACTCACTCTTAGGTTTCTTGCTACTTATATGTTTCAATACCTTTTATGTTTTCCTGTAAATTGTTAATAACTGTAATTTGTAAAATATTAAACAAAAAAAAGCCCACTTAAAAAGTGGGCTTTATAATTTATTAACGGATAGTTAATTATGCTTCAGCAACTATTTCTAGAGGTAATGCTATAATTACGCTACGGTGTAAACGAACAGTAACAGTGTATTTTCCAATACGTTTGATACTACCACCATCAACTTTAATGAATTTTTTATCAATATTTTGACCTACTTTAGACAATGCATCAGCAATATCAGCGTTGTTTACAGATCCAAATAATTTAGAAGAATCAGCAGTTTTAGCTGCGATCTTAAGTTCCAATGCTTTTAAAGCTTCAGCAATTTCATTAGCGTCAGACACTAATTTTTCTTCTTTAAAAGCACGTTGCTTTAAAGTTTCTGCTAATACTTTCTTTGCAGATGAAGTAGCTAATACTGCCATTCCATGAGGAATCAAAAAGTTACGACCGTAACCATTTTTTACAGATACAACGTCATCCTTAAATCCAACGTTCTCAACGTCTTGTTTTAATATAAGTTCCATAGTTCCTACTTCGTTTTTATTTTAACATATCTCCAACGTAAGGCATTAAAGCCAAGTGACGAGACCTTTT
>NVRM01000079.1 GCA_002400885.1 Flavobacteriaceae bacterium | reverse complement strand
TAGCTCAGTTGGTAGAGCACCTCCCTTTTAAGGAGGTGGTCCTGGGTTCGAGCCCCAGCCAGGTCACAAAAAAAGCAACTCTTTCGAGTTGCTTTTTTTTTGTTTGAGACGTAAGGTTTTGCGTCTTTACTTTTAGGGACGTGTTTAATTTACGTCGCGACTACTATTCTACAATAAGTGTATCTAGTTTCAAGCGCTGCTTCAACCATTTTTTTAATTTTACTTGTTGGTCTGCATGCGGAATAGAATCGTGCCACAAGGCTTTAAAAACTTTGATCGTATCTACATTTTTAAAGTTGTTGTTAATTCTGTTGGCATAGCTTAATCCGGCTAAGGCGTCGTAATTAATTTGTGCTTCCCTACTCAACTGTACAAAAGGAATTTCTTTAGCGTAATGTTTCGATAACTCTGCTTCTAAAAGTTTTATTTTATCTTCTTTTTGTTTGATGGATTCATCACGAGTCGAAATTATTTTTTGATTTTGGGAGTATAAATCACGTAGGTTTTGGACATCGCTTCTAATATCGGAATCGTCTCTGCCTTGTTGGAAGTTTAACTGGACACCTGCCAGTCCAAATTCACTCAATCTTTCTTTCCAAATAGCAATCTGGCTTTGTTTTAATTTATCACCAAAAACAATCAATTTAATAGATTGTGCTTCGTAGTTGATGTGTTTTTCTTGTTCGTCAATAATACTAACGCCACTGTTTTTAATTTCGGTAATGATGTGATGTGCATTTTGAGTGAACCTATTTTCTCCCCATAAATTGTAAAACATCCAAATACTTCCAGCAAAAATAATAGCCGCCACAAAAGAAGCTGATTGGGCAATACGTCTTCTCTTTCCTGAATTGATGTATTTAAGTAACGGAAAGCGTAAAAATTTGGTAATCGCAAAGGTTGCTAAGGCTATAAAAATAGTATTGATGGTAAATAAGAACATGGCTCCTCCGAAATAGGCTAGATTCCATGTGGCTAATCCATATCCAGCGGTACATAAAGGGGGCATTAAGGCTGTGGCAATAGCGACACCGGCAATGGTGTTGGTTTGTTCTTTTCGTCGCGTCATGGCTATGATCAATGCGAGTCCACCACTAATGGCTATAAATACGTCACGTACATCGGGATAGGTTCTTGCCAATAATTCGGAGGTTTCATCTCTGAATATTGGAATTAGAAAGAATAGAAATGAGGTTAGTAAACTCAGGACTACCATCACTCCTAAGTTTTGTAAAGAGCGTCGTAAGGTGTCAATGTCATTGATGGCAATAGACATTCCTACGCCTAAAATGGGTCCCATTAAAGGGGAAATAAGCATCGCTCCAATCACTACTGCAGTAGAGTTAGCATTCAGGCCAATGGAGGCAATTAAAATGGAAAAAATAAGAATCCAAGCCGTGTGTCCTTTGATGGAAATATTCCCTTTGATATCTTCTATGGTTCCTTCTTTGTCGGTTCCTTCACGGATGTCTAATAAGCCCGTGATAAATTTCCGAAAGATATCCCAAGCTCCTTTTAATTCCTCTTTTTGAGACGATGGAGTAGGGGGTGTCGTTGGTGTTGGGTCTTGATGTATTTCTGTACTCATGTATTCGTATTTTGTGGTATAATTGTCACAAGATACTAATCATTTTATAAATCTGGAAATACGAAGGTGTTTCTGATGTATGTTATTGTTTAAAGGGGAGAACTTCTGCATTTAAGTTAAATAAATACGTTTTTTTGTTTTTTAAATTAATGCATTCAATACGCGTTCTTCGTTGTCTTCCACGTAAGTAAAGTGCTTTATTGAAAATAAAATGCCCGTTTTCTGGAATTTTAAATACGGGTGTTAAGTCGGATGCTTTATCATATTGCTTTAATGCGTACGTAAGATATACGTCTGCTCCTGTACTTGCCTTTGGGTTTTTTAAGTGACGTGCCATATAGGGAAGTAACTTTTGAGGGAATACATCAGGATTTAGAAAAGGGAGCATCAAATGCTGAAAGGTATGTTTCCATTCTGGGCCGTGTGGTTGTACGTGTCCATATTTTTTATGCGTAACCAAATGAGCGAATTCATGAATCAGGGTAAATAAAAATTGGTATGGATTCAGGTTGTAATTGATGGTTATCTGCGTGTTTTTCCCAGAGAGTACTCGAAAATCTCCATATTTTGTTTTTCTATCCCCCACTATTTTTAAATAAGTGGGGTGTAGTTTTGTAAGTGCAATCACCTTGTCTATAGAGCCTTCGGGAATGTATTTCGCTAATGTTTCTCTCAAAGTTTATGGCGTTGTGGCAGATACTTCTAATACCTTACCATTGTAAAAAGTATTTCCTGTAAGGGCAAAATTATAAATATAAGTAGCCATCTGAATTGGACTTACAGGTGCTTCGTAGCCTGGGAATGCTTCTTCCAACATTTCGGTTTGTACCGCTCCTAATGCGAGTACGTTAAATGCTATTTTTTGTTCCTTGTATTCTTCTGCTAATAATTCACTCAGGGTGATTACAGCTCCTTTAGACGAACTATAAGCTGCCAGTCCAGGGAATTTCATGCTTCCTTGAATACCTCCCATACTACTGATCGTAACGACATGGCTGTTTTCTGCCAAGAAAGGAATCATTTTTTTTGTCAATTCGGCAACGGCTAATACGTTTACTTGATACACGCTTAAAAACTCTTCGGAGCTGATTTCTTCGAAAGGTTTATTGACCAATTTCCCTGCATTATGAATCAGGATATCTACCTGTTTCCAGTTTTTCTGAATATAAGCACTTACTGAATTAAGGTCTTCTGCTTTTAGTAAATCAACAGAAAGTGCATGTATGTTTTTGTGTTGTAGGTCTAGCATCGGTTTGCTATTGCGAGAGATTGCTAACACATGATGTCCTTCGTTGGCAAATAGTTGTGCCAATTCGTAGCCAATTCCTCGGCTTGTTCCTGTAATGATGATATTTTTCAAGATGATGTTGGTTTATTTTTTAATCAATTCAATTTCGAATAATTTCCCCCAGTGTTTTCCTGTAACAAATAGGCGGTTATTTTTCTTGTCGTAGGCAATTCCGTTTAAAACATCATCACTTGGATCTAAATTTTGAGTTTTTGCGATAATATTTTTAAGCCCTTTTAAATTGGCAATTCCTTCTATTTTCCCCGTTTTAGCATTGATCATTACGATGGAATTTTGTTGCCATACATTCGCGTAAATCAATCCATTGATGTATTCCAATTCATTTAAACGTTGTGCTTTGCGTTTGTTGGTGTAGGCTTCGATATGGTTTTCTTCTAATTGAGTTGCCTCGTTTAAAAACCAGATACGTTCGGTACCATCTGTTTTAATTAATTTCTCCCCATTGTTTGTCAATCCCCATCCTTCGATACTTTTAGTATATTTAAAGGTGCCTTCTTTTTCGAAAGATTCAAGGTTGTAAATAAAACCAAGGCCTTTTTTCCATGTAAGTTGATAAATCTTATTCTTAAAGATCGTAAGTCCTTCCGTGAAGTATTCGCTATCTATATCTATTTGTTGTACTACTTTTCCTGTTTTTAATGCTACTTTTCGAAGCGAAGAGGTTCCGTAACGACCCGTGCTCTCGTATAGAAAACCATTGTGGTATTCCAGTCCTTGTGTATAGGCCTTAGGGTCGTGAGGGTAGGTGTTTATGATTTTATAAGTGTAAATATCTGGTGCTTTATCGGCTAAAAAATAAACCGTCTTACTTATCTTTTTTGTTTTATCAGTATAAAATATCAATGCACTGATCGTGTGTTTTCCAAGGATATAATCTTGGATTGAGATATCTAGACTTAGGCTTTCTGTAAGGGGAAGTTTCTTCCCGTCAATTGAAAATTGAACAGATGTGATATCTTGTTCGTTTTTTTCGGTCACAGACATGGTTAGTTTTTGATTTATTTGTACCTTTGCAGGGCTGTTTAAATTAAAACTGTATTCTGATTTACATGCTGTAAATAAAGGAATTAAAACAAGTACTAGAATTAATAATTTAATCGATTTCATTTTTTAGATATAAATTTAATATTTTTGGTAAAGAAAAACAAAATTATTGTTTGATGTTCCAAAAATATGGTTAAATTTGCAATCTGAAAAATAAAACATAATAAAACGAGTTAACGATGAAAAAAGGTATACATCCAGAACAATATAGAATGATTGCATTTAAGGACATGTCTAACGGCGATGTTTTTTTAACGCGTTCTACTGCGAATACTAAAGAAACTATTGAGGTTGATGGTAATGAATACCCTTTAGTTAAATTAGAGATCTCTAGAACATCTCACCCATTCTACACAGGAAAAACTAAATTAATTGATACTGCAGGACGTATTGATAAATTTAAGACTAAATACGCTAAATTCAAGAAATAAGAATCTAGTCTATTATATAATTAAAAGCCTTAACATTTTTGTTAAGGCTTTTTGTTGTTCTAGATTATTGATGCTGTGGTTTTGATGCTATGCTGGGCTTCTTTGTGGGGGTGGAGACACTCTGTGTTTTATCTTCATAAAGGAGACGCAATACATTTTGCCTTATAAGGGAGACGCAAGATGTTGCGTCTCTACAGGTTGTATTTGATAGGGGATACGTCGCCTGCGTCCATTCCTTCGATGGTGATGTCATGGATGCGGACGCGAACCAATCGCAATGTGGGGAAACCTACGGCAGCGGTCATTTTACGGACTTGTCGGAATTTTCCTTCTGTGACAGTAATCGTAACCCAGGAAGTAGGGCCGTGGCGTTCGTCACGTATCTTTTTTGCGCGTTTTGGGAGTAGGGGAGTTTCTTTTAATTGAAGCGCCTTGCAAGGTTTGGTCATGTATTTAATCCCTTCTACACCTATTTCAACACCTTCTTGCAATAGTTTTATAGCTGCTTCTGTAATGATGCCGTCTACTTGTGCATAATATTCTTTTTCTACCTTTCTACTTCGTATTTGTTGGCTTACTTTTCCATCCGTTGTTAATAGTAATAGGCCTTCGGAATCCTCATCTAATCTGCCAATAGCCATTGTGCCTTCAGGGAAGTCAGAGAGTTCTCCTAGGAGCTTCTTTTTACGTTTTAAATCATATTTAAATTGACTGATATAACCGTAGGGTTTGAATAATTTAAAGTGTTGATGAGTCATTGTTTTTGGTTGTTGGTCCCCTCTGCCTACGGCATCTCCCCAAAGGGAAGAGTTGAGCGGTGTTATCTTTGTTTTTATTGTTTGTTGCTGGTGGTTGTTGGTGGGGCGAAATTAAGTATTCTAGTGTTCCTATTAATGAAAGTTTCTTTTATTTTAATTGAAGTCTATATCATTTTAAAACTAAAAGGAGTCTTTATGCTGTTTTTTGATTGAGTTTAAGGGATACAGTAAAGATCAATTCATGCGGCTATTATATTAAGGAAGGAATCGCGATACAATTTTCTATTGATTTTTTCTTTGAAAATCAATAGAAAGCCACTAATATTGACGTAATTTTATTCACTATTCTAAATATAATATTGTTTGTATATCCATTCATTCATTTGCTCACGCTCGCATCCGTCATCCTCACGAAGGCGGGGATCCAGAGCAAAAAAGGTTCGCAACTGCATGTCATTGACGTAATTTCACTCTGTACGTTCATTTTTTACTTCTCCAAAACCAGCTATGCTGTCTCATGAATTTCAATTTATTAAATAAAAGAGGGATGAATAAAACGAACCAAAAAAGGAGACTTTTATGAGGTGTTTTTTAAGGCGGTTAAAAAACCTTCTTAAAAACCATGTCCAAAACTGCGCGTCGTTTCTAAGGTCACTCCTGTTCTCGCAGCTTTTGAACATATATACTGCATAAAAGACAGGCTTCGATTTGAAATTATCAATAGTACAGCGTTTGTATTTTCAATACCTTTAGCAGTGCTCTGAACGTCATTACTGCCACTTGTTTTTTCTTGAAAAAACTACCATCTTGATTTGAGATGGGGGAATTGTAATTTTCTCCTTTTAATTCTTCTCTCAATAGGCTGTCTGTAGTTTTTCTACTTTCGAATCCAAAAGTCCTTTGTCCAATGGTCCTTATTCCTATGTCTTATCCATAACAGTGATCATCTCAATACTCCATAAAAAAAACACCTAAAAGGCACAAGGCAATTTAGGTGTTTAAATATCTTTAAAAAGAAACAGTACTTATGCAAGCATAGTTACAGGGTTCTCTATAAATTGTTTTAATGTTTGTAAAAATGCAGCTCCAGTTGCTCCATCCACTGTTCTGTGGTCACAAGCTAAAGTGATTTTCATTTCATTTCCAACAACAATCTCACCGTTTCTTACTACGGGTTTTTCAACGATAGCACCTACAGATAAGATAGCTGAGTTAGGTTGGTTAATGATAGAGGTAAATTCAGTAATTCCGAACATTCCTAAGTTAGAAACAGTAAAAGTACTACCATCCATTTCGGCTGGCGTTAATTTTTTTATTTTAGCTCTTCCGGCCATATCTCTTACTTCACTACCAATTTGAGTAAAACTCTTGTGGTTAGTTCCAGTAACAACAGGTACTACTAAACCGTCTTCAACAGCTACAGCAACTCCGATGTTTACATGGTGATTGATTCTCATCTTATCTTCGAACCATTGAGAGTTTACTTGTGGATGCTTTTTCAAGGCCATTGCACAAGCTTTTACTACCATATCATTAAATGATACTCTGGTGTCTGGCAATGCATTGATTTCTTTACGAGCAGCAATAGCATTGTCCATATTGATGTCCAACATTAAATAATAATGAGGAGCAGAGAATTTAGATTCAGCCAAACGACGAGCAATTACTTTTCTCATTTGAGAATTGTTAATTTCCTCGAAACTTTCGTCTTCCGATGTAACAGTACATGCAGCAGCAGGTGCAGGTGCAGTAGTAGCCGTAATAGGTACGAAAAATTCAACATCACGTTTTACAATACGACCATTTTCACCAGTTCCAGTTACAATCGCTAAATTGATCCCTTTGTCAGTTGCAATTTTCTTAGCCAATGGAGATGCAGAGATGCGTCCTGTGTTCACTACTTGTGCAGCGATAGCAGTAGGAGCAGAAGCAGCAGCTGGTGTAGCAGTAACTGCAGGAGCAGCTTTTTCTTCTACAGCAGGAGTTTCTTCTTTCTCTTCGCTAGGGTCTGGAGCAGTTGATTGATCAAAATTAGCGACTAAAGCGTCAATGTTTTCTCCTTCTTCACCAATAATAGCTAATAAAGAATCTACTGGAGCACTCACACCTTCTTTTAATCCGATGTATAATAAAGTTCCCTCGTTAAACGATTCGAACTCCATTGTAGCTTTGTCAGTTTCGATTTCAGCTAAGATATCACCTTCTTCAATTTTATCGCCAACATGTTTTAACCATTGTGCAACAACACCTTCTGTCATTGTGTCGCTCAAACGCGGCATTGTAATAATTTCTGCCATATTCTTTTATTTTTATGAGATTCGCTAGCAGCGATGTCTCGATTTTTTGTTGATTTAATTAGACTTATCTATGAGGTAAAAAAGGATAATCTTCTTGTTCATAAACAGCGTCATACATTACGCTAATCTCTGGGTATGGAGAGTTTTCAGCAAATTCCACACATTCAAGAATTGAGTTTTTAATATCCTCATTAAATCCTTTGATTTCCTCTTCTGTCGCGTATTTTTTATCTCTAATTACTTCCAAAACTTGGTTGATAGGGTCAATTTTCTTGTACTCTTCAACTTCTTTTTTGGTTCTGTATAATTGAGCATCACTCATAGAATGTCCTCTATAACGGTATGTTTTGATGTCTAATAAAGTGGGTCCTCCACCAGAACGAGCTCTAGTAATAGCTTCGTCCATAGCTTTAGCAACTGCTACTGGATCCATTCCGTCTACTTCTCCACAAGGCATTTCGTAACCCAAACCTAATTTCCAAATATCTTCGTGGTTTGCAGTTCTAGATACTGAAGTTCCCATTGCGTATCCATTGTTTTCACAAATAAATACTACAGGTAGTTTCCAGTTCATAGCCATATTAAAAGTTTCGTGTAACGATCCTTGTCTAGAAGCACCATCACCAAAATAAGTTAAAGTAACTCCGTCTCTGTTAAAATATTTATCAGCAAAAGCCAATCCTGCGCCTAAAGGAATTTGTCCACCTACAATACCGTGTCCTCCATAAAAATTATGCTCTGGAGAGAAAATATGCATAGATCCACCTAAACCTAGAGAAGTACCAGTTGCTTTTCCAAACATCTCAGCCATAATTCTTTTAGGATCTACTCCTAAACCAATTGGTTGTACGTGATTTCTATAGGCAGTAATCATTTTGTCATCTTTTTCCATCGCATGTAATGCTCCGGCTAAAACAGCTTCTTGACCATTGTAAAGGTGTAAAAACCCACGAATTTTTTGTTGGATGTATAAGGCTGCTAATTTGTCTTCAAACTTTCTCCAAAATAGCATGTCTTTGTACCATTTTAAATAAGTTGCTTTTGTTATTTTTTTCATCGTCGTTGTTCTTCAAATTAATTATAGATCCTTCTGCGGATTTTTCTCGTTGAATTCCATGGTTATAAGCGTAAAATTCTTCGAACTGCAAAAGTACCAATTTAGTGTAAACTATTAAAATAATTGCACCCTTTTTTTAACTATAAGGTTTTCGCTCATAAGTAAACCGTTTAACTAATTATAAATGTAATAGTTAAACGGTTTACTCAAGGAGCTAATTATATGTTTTACATATAATCTTCAATAGGGTTACATGAGCATATTAAATTACGATCTCCATATGCGTCATCTACACGACGTACAGTAGGCCAGTATTTTCTGTCTGCAATATATTCCAATGCAAAGGCTGCTTCTTTTCTTGTATAAGAATAAGGCCAGTCGTCAGCGGTCAACATCTTCAGTGTATGTGGTGCGTTTTTCAATACAGAATCACTTCCTTTAGAATAGGCATCTATTTCTGATTTTATTTGAATCATGGCTGCGATAAAGCGGTCTAATTCTTCCTTGCTTTCGCTTTCCGTAGGCTCTATCATTAAGGTTCCAGCAACAGGGAATGATACCGTAGGAGCGTGGAAACCAAAGTCCATCAATCTTTTTGCAATGTCTGTTACTTCAACTCCTTTTTCTTTAAACTCTCTAAAATCAACAATCATTTCATGTGCTGCAAAGCCCATTTCTCCAGTATATAAAATACCGTAGTGTTTTTCTAATTTTGATTTGATATAGTTTGCGTTTAAAATAGCAAAGGTAGTGGAAGCTTTTAAACCTTCGTTTCCTAGCATTCTAATATAACTATACGAGATTAAATCTACGATAGCAGATCCGTAAGGAGCAGCTGATACAGCGGTAATTGCATTTTTACCTCCGGTAGCTTGTACAGGATTTGAGGGTAAGAATTCTGCTAAATGTGTAGCGACACAAATAGGTCCTACACCTGGTCCTCCACCTCCATGAGGAATGGCAAACGTTTTATGTAAATTTAAGTGACAAACGTCTGCTCCAATGAGTCCTGGATTGGTCAATCCTACTTGGGCGTTCATATTGGCACCATCCATATATACTTGTCCTCCGTTTGAGTGAATGATTTCTGTAATCTCTTTAATTTCAGATTCAAATACACCGTGAGTAGATGGGTAGGTAACCATTAAGGCAGCTAAATTATCTTTGTGTAATTCTGCTTTTTCTCTTAGGTCGTTTACATCAATATTTCCATTGGCTGAAGTTTTTGTTACCACTACTTTCATTCCTGCCATAACCGCAGATGCAGGGTTGGTACCATGTGCAGATGCTGGAATTAAACAGATGTTTCTGTGTCCTTGGTTTTTTGATTGATGATATGCTCGAATAACTAATAATCCAGTGTACTCTCCATTAGCTCCTGAGTTAGGTTGTAAGGAAGTGGCTGCAAAACCAGTGATTTCACTTAGGTAATTTTCTAAGTTTTTCAACATTTCTAAATATCCCGCTGCTTGATCTTGTGGTACAAATGGGTGAATGTTTTGCCAGTTACTATTAGATAAAGGTAGCATCTCCGTAGCGGCATTCAATTTCATGGTACAAGAACCTAAAGAAATCATAGAGTCTGTTAAAGAAATATCTTTCTTTTCCAAGCGTTTGATATAACGCATCATTTCCGTTTCTGATTGGTAAGAGTTAAATACCTCATGTGTTAAATAGGCACTTGTTCTTAAAAATTCAGTAGGGATAATTTGCTCGTCAGAACGGTTTTCAAATAAGGTAGCTTCTTTTCCTTCCGAAATAGCAACGACAGTTAAAATGTCGTTAATGTCACTAATACTTGACATTTCGTTGATAGAAACACCAATGGTAGTTGCATTAACTAATAAGAAATTAATTTCCTTCTCTGCAGCGATCTTTAAAGTGTTCGCAGCATCTTTTACAGGGATTTGAACGGTGTCAAAATATACATCGTTTACTTGTTCTAGTCCCATTAGGTTTAGACCTACTTCAAGGTTACGCGCTAAACTGTTTATTTTTAAAGCGATGTTTTTTAGTCCTTTTGGTCCGTGATATACAGCGTACATACCTGCCATATTTGCCAATAAAACTTGGGCAGTACAGATATTAGAAGTCGCTTTTTCACGTTTAATATGTTGTTCACGTGTTTGTAAAGCCATACGCAAGGCACGGTTTCCATCCACATCTTTAGTGATTCCAATAATACGTCCTGGGATTTGACGTTTATACGATTCTCTGGTGGCAAAATATCCAGCATGAGGTCCTCCATATCCTAATGGAATTCCAAAACGTTGGGTAGTTCCTACCGCAACTTCAGCACCCATTTCTGCTGGTGTTTTAAGTAAGGCTAAACTCATTAAATCAGCAGCAACTACTACTTTAATGTCTTGTTCTTTTGCTTTGCTGATAAACTGAGTGTAGTCATATACATTTCCGTTTTTTGCAGGATACTGTACAATGGCTCCAAACATTTCGTTCGTTAAAGCAAWGTCTTGGTGGTCTCCAAAAAYCAATTCGATATGAAGCGGAGTSGCTCTTGTTTTTAAAATATCGATGGTTTGTGGCAATACTTCGTTAGAAACGAAAAATTGATKAACTCCCGCTTTTTTCTGTGCTCTACTACGTGTGCTAAATAGCATAATCATMGCTTCTGCAGCTGCAGTMCCTTCATCTAATAATGATGAATTTACCAATGGCAACCCTGTTAAGTCAGTCAGCATYGTYTGGAAGTTAAGCAACGCTTCTAATCTTCCTTGAGAAATTTCTGCTTGGTAAGGAGTATATGAAGTATACCARCTTGGGTTTTCAAAAAYATTTCGTTGGATAACTGCTGGGGTAATGGCAGCGTTGTATCCTAATCCGATATAGGTTTTAAATTGCTTGTTYTTATTAGCAAGTTCTTGGATATGGRCCGTAAACTCTTGTTCGTTYAACGGKGCTGGTAAGTCCAGTCCATTTTCTAAACGAATGTTGTCRGGGATTGTRTTAAAGATGAGCTTGTCAAGCGATTCTACTCCGATGGAGYTTAACATTTCYTGAACGCTAGATTCACTAGGTCCAATATGTCTTAAAACAAATGCGTTTGTTTTCATTTATAATTGCTTAAAGTTATGTTGTTCTATCTAGCAAAAGTACAGAAAATACATCTATGATTGTACCTATTATTAGTTAATTATGGTACTTTGTTACCCGAAACATTTATCCAACTATAATCCCTTATATTTGTACTGTGAATTCACTTAAAAAAATAGCCTTATTTTACGTCTTTGCGAACCTTCATGTAGCATTAGCAACTGCTGCAATGACGTATGTTACCTTATTGAAATATGAGGAGATAGACCTTGTTCCTGTTGGTTTTGTGTTCTTATCTACCGTTGTTTCATATAACTTTATTCGACTGGTGCGCTTGGATACTATTAAAAGTTGGATGGCGGTGTGGTTGCAGCGAAACAGAAAGTTGATGTTGCTTTTAAGTGGGATTTGTACAGTGTTATTAATCGTGTTGCTATTCCAGTTACGATGGGAAGCTATTTTGAGCTTGAGTCCCTTTTTTCTACTGACTTTTTTTTATAGTGTTCCTGTTTTTTACACTAAAAAAACCCTGCGATTTACCCCTGGAATTAAACTATTTGTAATTGCTTTTTCTTGGGCAGGTGTCACGGTGTTTTTTCCCTTAGTGGATTCGGGTTATAGTATAAACATGGAGGTGGGAATGTTATTTATCCAACGTATATTTTTGGCAATGGCTTTGACCATACCTTTTGATATAAGAGATTTGAATTACGATAAGGCTTCTTTAAAAACCATACCGCAACTTATAGGTGTTAAAAACGCAAAACTATTAGGTGCTGCCTTTGCCTTGGTCTTTATGGGATTTGAGTTTTATTTTTATCAATTTCAACTCCATTTGATGTTTCCAGAATTTATGGTAGGAGGGATGCTAATAATGAGTTTGTACTTTTCCAATAGAAATCAGAATAAATGGCTTGCCTCTTTTTGGGTGGAGGGAATTCCAATCATCTGGTTGCTATTACTCTTGATTTAACTATATTACACCTGTTACAATCCAAAATGACCGATATAAATGGTTTGTTTGTCGTTGTTGAAAAACAGAATGATACTTAAAATTGTCCTAAGGTTTTTCGCTTGGCTAAAACAAAAAACAATCCCATTTCTAAACGGTCACTTGAAAATGTAATAGGAATCAATACGATACAATGATGCAAGATAACTATTCAAAATTTTTCAATACAAACGAACAGACATGGGATTTAAAAGTTCCGATTCATGTAGCTTCTGAGTTTTATGAAGTCGCAAGTTTTATACAAGGGAAAACGTCATTAAATCCAATAGAATTAAAAGAGTTAGGGGATGTTTCTGGGAAAACGCTCTTGCATTTACAATGTCATTTTGGATTGGATACCATGAGTTGGACTAGGCTAGGAGCCAAGTGTACGGGCATTGATATCTCTTCCAAAGGAATTGAAAAAGCCAACGAAATTAAGAAGGATTTAAACCTGCCTGTTAGCTTTGTGAAAAGCAATGTGTACGATGTGCCTAAAAATGTCCCAGGAGAATTT
>NVRM01000078.1 GCA_002400885.1 Flavobacteriaceae bacterium | reverse complement strand
AATTTAGTTTTAAAGGCATTACTAAAATTAGACAAGTTGGTATACCCTACTTCAAAATACACTTCAGAGGCAGCTAACCCTTTCTCTTTCATCATCTTTTTAGCATAATCTAGCCGTTTGTCTTGAATCCACTTTCCAGGGTTTAGACCATATTCTTTTATAAAGTGTCTTTTAAAGGTAGACAAACTCATATTACATAAAAAGGCAACTTCTTCCAATTTTAAATTAGAATACACATTACTTTCCACGATGGTTTTAAAAGAAGATACTTTTGCTGCAATTAAGGAATGCAAATACAACTCAAAACGACCCCCATATTTGGCTAATAAATACAATAAAATCTCTTCAAATTTCACGCGAAGTAATCGATTTTTCGAAGCAACATTAAAATGATTTAATCTGGAAATAGCATTTAAATAATCAGAAATATACCCATCATTTTCGATGATAAAAAAGGGCTCCATTACTTGGGTTTCTTCGTTTTTCAAGTTGTATTTACTCAAAAAATCACGTAACATATTCTCAGAAAAAAAGAAGAGTTTACAATAATATATATTTTCTTGATCCAATAATTCCGTCCACAGCCAATTCCCTTTTTTAATCAATAAAGATTGTTCTTTATGTACCATTACGGCAGCATCGGCAAAATGTACTTGTTTTTTTCCTTCTTGTAAAAAACTAAACATATTCATACTCAAATTCACCTTGCTTTTTACCACATCATTTGTCATTCTAAAATCATAGACAAACAGCTCTGGTGCCTTATCCTTCTCATCTATATATATTTCTGGAATATTGTCAATTGCCATTTCGATATTTTTATGACAAAGTACAACATCAATCTAAAACAGCCAATATTTATTAAAACAGCAGCCATTCCTGCCCCTTTTCAGTACTTTTTAGGTGTACTTCCAATATCATACTATTTACAATACACGAAGTCATTCTTATCATTAACACAAGAGATATGACCATTTCATGGTGTTTTATGTAAGTCTTCTCGTTTTAATTTAGGATTCTGATAATCACATAAAAACCAACACAAAAAAAACCATTAAATCACTGACTATCAATGACAATTAGGAATTCAAATTTTAAGCAGGTTCCTTCTTTAGGCAGTCGAGGAGTAAAATCAAAAACAGATTACAAGATTAAAAATAAGAAATACGCTTTTTCATCGTTTTTTATTGTTATTCATTCTAAAATAGCGACCTATTTGATGGCTGTAATTAACAAGAAACACCTTTGGTCATGTGGACTCTAAAAAGCCGAAACTTTTACTAATTCACTGAAATAACCAATATTGACTAAAGAATACCTAAGGTTTAGTCTATTTTACTGTTTATTTTTCATCAACGTTACCATATAGTTACATTAAAGTTAAATTAAATTATGAGGGTTGACTTATTTTCTTTAGATTGCAATATCTAAATTTTTACAATGCCTCAAGAAATAACAAGATTATTCGATTTCGCTTATTACCAACAAAAGATGTATCCACATGGAAAATGCTTCAATCACAAGGTGAATGGAGTTTGGACTAGTGTTTCGACCGAGGAATACATTACAAAAGCGAATACTATCAGTAGATTCTTATTGAAACTAGGAATCAAAAAGGAAGATAAGATCGTGGTAATTACCTCGACAAATAGACCAGAATGGAGTATGCTAGATTTGGCCATCCTTCAAATTGGAGCTATTAACGTACCTCTCTATCCTAATATTACTGTAGAAGATTACGAATACATTATCAATCATTCAGATGCTGAATATTGCTTTGTATCGGATTTAGACTTATTTAAAAAAGTTGATTCCATCAAAAAAAACACAAAATTAAAAGCTATTTATTCTTTTGATATTCTCTCGGAAACTACCAACTGGAACCAGTTATTAGAACTGGCTGCAGACATGGAGTTACAGCCACAGATAGAAGTGTTAAAAAAAGAAATAGACCCTAAGCAAACTGCTACAATTATTTACACCTCTGGAACTACAGGGACACCAAAAGGAGTGATGTTATCCCACTTTAACCTTGTCTCTAATACTTTTGACGGGAAGGACATGATGGACATTCCTGTAGGAAGATTTAGAGTGATGAGTTTTTTACCGGTATGTCATATCTTTGAACGTTTTGCTTTGTATTATTATCAATATATGGGCTTTGAAATATACTTTGCAGAGAGTATTGAAAAATTAGGTGTTAATATCAAGGAAGTACATCCGCATTTTATGCCGGTTGTCCCAAGATTGATCGAGAAAATTTACGATAAAATAACCGCTACTGCCAGAGAATTGTCTTTACCTAAAAGAATTATCTTTAACTGGTCAGTACGTGTCGGAAAAAAATTCAGCCCGAAGAAATTAGAAAGCAGTATCTATAATTTTAAACTGAATCTCGCAAGAAAATTAGTTTTTGTGAAGTGGAAAGAAGCCATGGGAGGCGAAATTCGTTTTATGCTTTCTGGAAGTGCGGCATTACAGCCTAATTTAATTCGCGTATTTGCGGCTGCTGAAATCCCTGTTATTGAAGGCTATGGAATGACCGAAACATCGCCAGGAATTGCATTAAACAGTATGATCGATGGTAATAATCGTACCGGTTCTGTTGGGAAAATATTGAATAACGTGACTGTTAAAATAGCTGAAGACGGTGAGATTCTTGTAAAAGGCTCTAATGTAATGCAAGGCTATTACAAAGACGAAAAAAAGACCAAAGAAAGTGTTATCGACGGTTTTTTACATACAGGAGATATTGGACGTATGGATGCGGATGGTTATTTATATATTACCGACCGCAAAAAAGAAATGTTCAAAACATCTGGTGGTAAGTACATTGCCCCTACACATATAGAAGGTATGTTCAAGCAATCTGGTTTTATTGAGCAAATCATGGTCGTTGGTGAAGGCGAAAAAATGCCAGCAGCACTTATTTTGATCAATTTTGACTTTGTAAACAAATGGGCAAAGCAACATCAATTTGAAATAAAAGAAAACTTAAAAGCATTGAGTAATGACAGTCGTGTCATTGATAGAATACAGAAAGAACTAGACCATTACAACCCTAATTTCGGGAAATGGGAACAGATAAAAAAATTCGAATTAACACCAATTGACTGGACTATTGACAATGGTTTGTTAACGCCAACATTAAAAATTAAGCGAAAACAAATTATGAAAAAATTCCAAAAATTAGTGACTAAAATTTATTCATAAACTATGGAAAATACCACAACTACAACCCCACTTACTGCCTTGTTAGGGATTAAACACCCCTTAATTATGGCCCCTATGTTTTTGGTTTCTAACGTAAAGATGTTAGTCGCTGGAATGCAACATGGAGTCGCGGCCTGTGTACCTGCTTTAAATTACAGAACTATTCCTGAGTTAAAAGCAGCCATTACAGCACTTAAAAAAGCAAAAGTGGAAGGAGGTGCGTTTGGTATCAACCTAATTGTTAATAAATCGAATATCAAATACAAAGACCAGTTGACAGCTTGCTGCGAATTGGGCGTAGATTTTATCATTACTTCCTTGGGAAGCCCTCGACACACCATTGCACAATGCAAACCGAAAGGAATCAAAGTGTTTTGTGATGTAATAGATGTGAAATACGCAAAAATAGTGGAAGAATTGGGCTGTGACGCAGTCATTGCAGTCAATAACCAAGCAGGAGGACACAGAGGTAATGTTGATCCAACAGATCTAATTAAGCGTTTGACAAAAGCGGTTCAAATCCCTGTAATATCTGCAGGAGGTGTCTCTAATAAAAACGATCTAGACACCATGTTAAAAGCAGGTGCTGTAGGAGTTTCCGTTGGAAGTCCTTTTATTGCTTCTACCGAATCTGGAATTTCTAAGGAATACAAACAGGCTTGTGTAGATTATGGTGCGAAGGATATTATAATGACTGAAAAAATATCAGGAACACCATGTACGGTTATTAATACGCCTTATGTGCAAAATTTAGGAACCAAACAAAATTGGTTTGAAGCCTTATTGAACAAAAATAAAAAACTAAAGAAATGGGTAAAAATGCTACGTTTTATGGTGGGCACCAATTTGATTACCAAAGCAGCCACATCAGCTACTTATAAAACGGTTTGGGTGGCAGGTCCTACCATAGAAGCGACTAAAGAAATAGCTTCTGTTGAACACATCATTCAACGCTTTATATTATAACGATCACATGAGAGGTCGCTTCTGAAAATCACAGGAGCGACTTTCTGATGAAATACTAATTTTACAATTACCAAATCAAAACATATGTCTCAAAATATAACACGTTTATTCGACTTTGCTTATCACCAAAAAGAAACTTACAACTTATCTAGAGCTTTTGTAACCAAATACAATGGCGTATGGGTCGCTACTTCAAGTGAAGAATTTTTAGAAAAAGCAAATGCCATGAGCCGTGGGTTATTGCGATTAGGGGTTAAACCCAATGATAAAATAGCCGTGATTTCTACTACGAACCGTACGGAATGGAATATTATGGATGTTGCCATCTTACAACTTGGAGCACAAAATGTACCTATTTACCCAAATATATCTGCCACAGATTATGAATATATTTTTAATCATGCAGAAGTAACACATTGTTTTCTTTCTGATAAAGAATTATTTGACAAGGCCTCGGTAACCAAGGAAAAGGTAAGTACCTTAAAAGAAATTTACTCTTTTGATGACATCGATGGTTGTAAAAGTTGGAAAGAAGTCTTAGCATTGGGGAAAGACCCGAGTAACCAAGGAGAGGTAGATGCATTAATGGCTGCTGTTTCTACAGATGATATGGCCACCATTATTTATACTTCTGGAACAACAGGACTCCCAAAAGGAGTAATGTTATCTCACAAAAATATTTTGACAAATGTTCTCGCTAGTACTCCTAAATTACCGGTAGAAGCGGGAAAGACTATTGTACTGAGCTTTTTACCTGTATGTCATGTCTTTGAACGCATGCTATTGTATTTATACCAATACAACGGAATTAGCATCAATTTTGCCGAAGGAATCGATAAAATCACTGAGAACATAAAAGAGGTAAAACCGCATTTAATGAGTGTGGTACCTCGATTATTAGAAAAGGTATACGATAGTATTATTACCAAAGGAAGTGAATTAACAGGTATTAAGAAAATCATCTTCTTCTGGGCTGTTGGTGTTGGTTTACGCTACAAACCCTATGGAAGAAACGGATGGTGGTATGAAACAAAACTAAGCATCGCTGAAAAACTTATTTTCAGTAAATGGAGAGAAGCCTTAGGAGGAAACATGAGTACCATGGTTTCTGGCTCGGCAGCTTTACAACCACGTTTAGCAAGAGTTTTTACTGCAGCAGGAATGCAAATCATGGAAGGTTATGGCCTGACAGAAACTTCGCCTGTAATTTCGGTAAATGAATACGCAAACGAAGGAATGAAGATAGGTTCTGTAGGAAAGGTAATTGCTGATGTTGAAGTTAAAATTGCTGAAGATGGAGAAATATTAGTAAAAGGACCGAACGTTATGATGGGTTACTTTAAAGACCCAGAGAAAACAGCTTCTGTTATGACAGGTGATTTTTTCCATACAGGAGATAAAGGTGAAATAGACGAAAATGGTTTTGTGACCATTACAGGACGTAAAAAAGAAATTTTTAAAACTTCTGGAGGTAAATATATCTCCCCTACCCTATTGGAAAACAGCCTGAAACAATCTCGCTTTATAGAACAAGCAATGGTGATTGGTGAAAGCGAAAAAATGCCTGCTGCTATTATACAACCAAACTACGAATTCTTACGCGAATGGGCTAGACTTCATCATGAACCTCTGTCTAACGACAATGCCGATTTAATTAAGAATCCACATGTTATTAAACGTATTCAAAAAGAAGTGGACAAAGCAAACAAACGTTTTGCAAAATGGGAAACAATCAAGCGTTTTGAACTGACTCCAGAAATTTGGGGAATGAACAATGGCTTGCTCACTCCTACCATGAAACCTAAAAGAAATGAGATTAAAGCAAAATACATTGCTTTATACAATAAGATTTACGAAAAAGAATAACCGAAATACACGCACGATAAATAAAGGGTATTGTACATAGTTTTACTGTGTGCAATACCCTTTTTATGTTGAAACAAGAGAAAGACGACTCGTGATTGATGGACAGTGAATGGAGAAATGGTCACGTTTTTGGATAAACCAATAAAATCACTTTAAAAACGAATAATACAACACTTCCTCGACACTGTTTTTCTTATAATCAACTAACAAGCAAATTGTCATATAAACTACCGACACATAGCTAACCTCTCACTTAAAATTCAGCACATCAGATTCCCAATAATTATGCAATCGCTTTCCAATTTTCATTACATTTGTGACTATAATTACAATTTCACCCATGAATAGACGGAAATTTTTTAGAAACGGGTCCTTTTTCGCCCTAGGAACAGCCTTATTTAGCCCCCTTGGAGTCAATGCAGCAAGCCTAGATTTCGACCAATCAAAAAAGAATAAAAAAGCAAAAAACATCATTATTGTGGTCAGTGACGGTATGAGTATCGGAACGTTAAACATGGCCGATATTTACCTGAACAGAAAAACAGGAAATGGAAGTAACTGGCTCAATTTATACAAGGAAAACAAGGCGGTACACGCAATGATGGATATGGCTTCTGCCAGTTCACTCGTGACCGACTCTTCGGCCGCTAGTTCCTCTTGGGGAGGTGGTGTTCGCATCACCAACGGTGCATTAAACATGAGCGCCAACGGAGAGAAGCACTTGCCTATTTGGCAAAAGTTCAAAAAAGCGAGAAAAATGGCTGGTTGCGTAACCACAGTGCCTATTACCCATGCCACCCCTGCTGGATTTTGTGTGAACAATAAAAAACGCAGCAACCAATCCGAAATTGCATTGCAATATTTAGACCTAGGATTTGATGTACTTATGGGTGGCGGAAATGAATACTTTGCTGCTGACAAACGAAAAGACAAACGCGATTTGTACAGTGAATTTGCACTAAAAGGCTACGATGTCGTAACTTCAAGGGATCAAATGATTGCTGCTACTGGTAAAAAACCAATATTGGGAGTTTTTAACAATGGAGGCTTACCTTATACCGTAGACAGAAACAACGACAAGGAATTGGAAAAAAGAGTCCCTACTCTTGCCGAAATGACGCAGACAGCTATTGATACTATGAAACATAGTGAAGAAGGTTTTGTATTGCAAATTGAAGCTGGAAAAGTAGATTGGGCTGCACATGGAAATGATATCTCTGGTCTATTATACGATCAAATAGCCCATGATGAAGCCATTAAAGTAGCCATTGATTTTGCAGAAAAGGACGAAAACACCTTAGTTATTATTACCACAGACCACGGAAATTCAAACCCTGGCCTTATTTATGGTAAAAACGTAGATAAGAATTTCGACAAAGTACAGCATTATACACATTCTAATGAGTGGATTTTAAATGGTTTTAATGAAAAAACGACTCGTTCTCAAATAAAAGAGCGCATAGACTTTGCTAATAATATTGCCATCTCTAACGATGACGCACAACGCATCTTACGCTATTACAAAAACTTAAACATAGAAGAAGGGATTTACAATCCCCGTCATTTACCCTTTAAAGTATTGTCCGAAATCCAAGGAAAAAACAACTCCGTAGGTTGGATCAGCCAAAGCCATTCTGCCGATTATGTAGAGTTAGCCATGGTAGGCCCCGGAAGCCATTTATTAAAACCGTTTATCAAAAACACCGACTTACACTTCCTTATGCTGGAAGCTGCTGAAGTGGAGAATAAATTTTAAAGTATTTCACAATACCTACCGTTTAAAAACTGATCTAAGACACTGTCTTAGTTCGGTTTTTTTTGTGATTTCACTCCTTAAAACCTCATTCAATAAGTGTATTCTTACCTCCCTTTTCTTTTTTAAATTCGATAGAAACAGGGGATTTAAATAAAAAGCAGACCTCCCATTCATTACATTTATCCAGCAGAGATCCCTCACTTTTTTAAGAGTTAAAACACATTAAAAAACCAGTACTACTTCAAACTGTTTCTATTTTTTATTCCCCAATTATATCGGCATCAATTTTATAAAACAAAACCCGAACAACACAAATTAGATAGAAGTATGCAGCTAGAAACAACAGTTAGGAATTCAATTTTAAAATTTTCAAAACCCTCCAACACCATCTCTACAAACACCATAACACATTCTCTATAAACACCCCACACAAAACAAGCTCACAACACCCCTTAAAAATCACGATTTATATTTTCCCGAAAAATAGAATTTAAAAAATGCATATATCACATTTTATTGTATATTTGAGAGGGACAATTATTAAAATCGTTATGGATTTATCCATAAAAAGCGAAATACTTATAAGCTTTTGAATATGCATTCAAACTTGAGAGAGTTTTACTAATACGAAGGCTATTGACTCATTTTTTTTTCAGAATAAAGGACAGGTTCGTTCAAATAATAGACATAAATTGTGACAATAAAATTAAATACTCCTAAAATTATGGTACTAAAAAAACTACTCTTCTTTGCAGTAATATTATTAAGTTTCAATACCTCTGCTCAAATTTTATTTGAAAAAGCATATTACATTGATGATTCCGGTCAAAAAACAAATTGTTTCATAAAAAACATGGATTGGAAAAACAATCCCACTGAATTTGAATACCGAGCATCGGAAAGCGATGTATCAAAAAAAGCAAGCATGCAATCCGTAAAAGAATTTGGTATTTATAATGTTTCAAAATACATTAGAAAAGCTGTAAATATTGACAGGTCGAGTAAAAACATCAACAGATTAAGCCATGAAAAGAAAGCAACATTTACAGAAGAAGTGCTTTTTTTAAAAGTATTAGTCGAAGGTAAATCCAATTTATATGAATATGTTGATGGAAACTTAAGAAGGTTTTTTTACGACAAAGAGAATGCTAATATTGAGCAATTAATTTTCAAACATTATATAAACAAAGAAAAAAAAGTAGGTAAGAACAATAGATTTAGACAACAATTATGGACCGATTTGAATTGTTCAAACACTAAAACAAGTAGCGTAAAAAACATAAATTACACAAAAAATGATTTGGTTCGCTTTTTTACTGCATACAGTGCGTGTCTAAATTCCGAATCTATTACTTTTGAAATCAAAAAGAAGCGTGATTTATTTAATCTGACTATAAGACCTCGTTTTAACCACTCTTCATTAAACATAAAAAATACAGCTTCAAGTGTTAGAAATACCGATTTCGGAAGTCAATCAAATTTTGGTATTGGGTTGGAAGCTGAATTTATCCTGCCTTTTAATAAAAACAAATGGGCCTTTGTAATTGAGCCAACATATCAAAAATTTAATACAGAAAAAACACGTGTTCTAGACAATGCATTTAACGAAACATTAACGACTAAGGTCGCTTACAGTTCTATAGAAATCCCTTTGAGTATTCGTCATTATTTCTTTCTGAATGGTACTTCTAAAATTTTTATAAACGCCACTTTTATACTGGATTTAAGTTCCAATTCCTCCATTAATTTTAAAAGAGCAGATAATTCCATTCTTAGCACGTTAGATATTGAAACAAGAAACAATTTGGCTTTTGGAATCGGCGTTAAACTCTACGATAAATACAGTTTAGAGATGAGAATTCAAACAAATAGAGAACTCTTAGGGAATTATATTTCATGGAATGGAACCTATAAAACAGCTTCAATAATTGTCGGTTATTCTTTGTTCTAAAAAAAGAAACATAACAGCTCAATACTATGTTGACCTGGGCTTAAGCTCCATGGAAATCTTAAATAAACATTCGAAAACCTATTATTCACACACCTTTTTTTTAGACAAGAAAAGGTGTTGTGAATTTCGCCTTTAATTCAGTTCATTTTTATTATTTGGTGCCGATCCTCTAAGTTGACTTTACCGTAGTACTGTACCATTCTAAAATCAAGAAAACACAGTTGGTTTCTCCGACCCCAATCGACCTATAAAAATTAGAACTTCAACAACAATTATCTCCCCCCTAAATCCTAAGGAAAAGGAACAAAATTAACAAGTTTACACGATTATATTTAGCCATTTCTACCGTACCTTGCGGTATTAAACTATAGCAGCATAGATACATCGCTCTATTTACCTAGCACTAAAACACTTGTAATATGAATTTCATAGCCATAGACTTTGAAACCGCCACATCATTCCGTAATTCTGCCTGCGCCGTTGGAATTGTAACGGTCGAAAACGGAAAAATTGTAGAAGAGTTTCACACACTCATAAAACCGCCCAATAATGAGTACAACTGGCGAAATGTACAAGTACACGGAATTACAAGTAACGACACCCGAAATGCACATTCATTTGCAGCTATTTATCCTGAAATTAAAAAAAGATTGCAAGGAAAAACCATAGTAGCACATAACGAATCATTCGACCGTAGCGTACTAAAAAGAACAATGGAAGACCATCACCTTGATTATGAAGAATTAAACATCTCTGATCGTTGGGAATGCACCATGAAATTATGCAAAGCAAACGACAAATACCCTTCAGGAAAACTCAATGATTGTTGTAGAGTGGATAATATCGCCTTAATACATCATGAAGCACTATCGGACGCACGTGCTTGCGCTGCCTTGTATTTGATACGATAATCCTTCAACTCCGCTCAGGACAAGCCTATTCAACTCCACTCAGGGTACTTCAATAAAATCACGTCACCAAGCGCCCTGAACGGAGTCAAAGTGTCATTCCTGCCTACCTCCCTACTTCATCCCAATGATGTACAACGTCACTAGGTTTGGAAATACCATTGGAACGATCAGAAAAACCATCTCAACCAGGGACTAATCCACCCATCTTATATTCGAGACTCACAACATCTCCGTATTCGAGCTTTAATTTTTTCAATTCTGGTTCTATCGCCCAACATGCAGAACAGATTGGATCGAAATAATAAATCAACCTTACTTTGCTTTGGACCTTTATATTCATTGCATCGATGCCACTTTCTGTGGATGTTCCACATAGTCCTGTCGCTATGTCACAATTAAAATCCCCCTATTCTTCCATCAACCTTAATATTCAGTAGTTTATAAAAAAAGTGTTCAGAAATAATATGTCACACAAGTAATCTTTATTTTGTTACCTTGTCCATAAATACATACCTTTACTGATAATCACGACTTTAGGAATATATAAATCTTATAAAACAATTATCCCATGCGTGCTACACTTCAAATTATTGGAGAAAAATGGAAGCCTATACTATTGTAGCAACTAAAAGGATCCAGAAAAAGGTTTAGTGAATTTCAACAATCAATACCGGATATAACGAAGCAGATACTCGCCAAAAGTCTGCGAGAATTAGAGAAAAATGAGATCATTCACAAAAAAGAAGATCCCGTAATCCCTCCAAAAGCAGCATACTCCTTAACAAAAAAAGGAGTATCACTCATACCTGTATTAGCGTTAATGACGGCATGGGGAAAAGCATAAATAAAATAACATGAAATGAAAGCAATCTTATTTTCCATAGGTACAAGAGGTGACATAGAGCCCTTTTTAGCCATTGCTCAATTACTAAAGGAAAAGCACTGGGAAGTCATCTGTGTTTTCCCAGAGCAATTTAGAGAAACTGTAGAAGCAATGGACCTTTCTTTTAGAGGATTTAATAAAGAGTTTCTTGAATTAATGGATGGTAAGGAAGCAAAAATGGTAATGGGTGGTTATGGTTCCATTTTTAAAAGAGTTCTAATGATGGCAAAAATGTCAAAAGGTGCCCTCAAACTCACCAAAGAGATGCTAATACTACAGCATGAACTACAACAAAAAGAAAACCCCGATAAGATAATATACCATCCAAAATGTAATTACAGCCTATTATGGGGCATGGTAAACCCTGGAAAAACAATCATGTTCAGCCCAATTCCAGGCGTTGCACATCCCATAAACCATCTAACGATACTGGGAGGGAATTATGGTCGTATTTTAAATAAATTAAGTTTTTGGATTGCAAACAGTCTAAAAGCAGCAGTACTCCTTAAAATTTCAAAACGATTCAGCAATGATTATAAAGCGATAAAACTCACTACGTCAAGTATAAAAAGCGCGATGTTAGTATCCGAAAAATCATGCTATGCAATTTCTCCTTCATTATTTCCGAAGCCTTCGTACTGGCCTTCCAATGCACATATAGTTGGTTTTTACGAGTTAAATAAAATGAAGAATTGGGAACCCTCAACAGCGTTAAAACAATTTGTAAATAAAAACCCGAAAATTATCTTCATCACTTTTGGGAGTATGTCTAACGACAATCCAACAGAGAAAACCAATATCATACTAAAAGTTTTAAAACGACATAATATTTCCGCCATCATAAATACTTCTTTGGGAGGCCTAGAAAACACTGGTGAACCGTCGGACAATATTCTCTTCGTTAACAATATCCCTTACGACTGGATTTTCCCAAAAGTATACGCAGTAGTACATCATGGAGGCTCTGGAACCACACATACGGCTTTAAAATACGGATGTCCAAACCTGATAATACCACATATTCTTGATCAACCTTTTTGGAATTCTACCATTGCAAGCTTGGAATTAGGCCCCTTAGGAATGCCTATAAAAGACTTAAATAAAAAAGACTTTAGAAGTCTATTATTAGACTTAATTAGAAATAAAATCTATAAAAAAAATGCGCTTCGAATACGTGTAGCAATGCAACACGAAAGCAATGAGGATAGCTTGTATGAGTTGATTAAATCCTAAAAAAAACAATGCAACAAATTGCGCTAGCAAAAACGTATACATTATCTTTTATTTTGTATACCTACAACAAGAACGACAACTATGAGGCGCCCTTGCCTGCACATCGATTTATCAAGAAAACAATACGACCAAACCATTGCATTTAACACTAAAAACATCAATTTAAAATTGACAAAAGACACCTATTAATCTGAACAACATAAGATACAGGTCGTATTCACATCTTCAAACTGTATTGGAACTTGTATTCGTTTAAGTAAAACTTCCAAAAACAAACAACATCCTTTTATAAGCAAACAAACCGAAGACA
>NVRM01000077.1 GCA_002400885.1 Flavobacteriaceae bacterium | reverse complement strand
TTGTCAAAAATGATTGGTTCATTACAAGACGAAGACAACCGTATTACCATTGACGGTTTTTACGACAATGTAGAGGAATTAAGTTTAGAAGAACGTGCCGACATGGCCAAAGCTCCTTTTAACTTAGAAGACTATAAAAAATCGATCGATTTAAGTGATATTCACGGAGAAAAAGGATACACTACAAACGAACGCAACTCCATCCGCCCTACTTTAGATGTAAACGGAATTTGGGGAGGTTATACTGGAGAAGGCGCAAAAACAGTAATTGCTTCTAAAGCATACGCAAAAATATCGATGCGTTTGGTACCTAATCAAACACCGGATGAGATTACAGAAAAATTCACCAAGCACTTCTTAAAAATAGCCCCTAAATCGGTGAAAGTTAAGATCACTCCACATCACGGAGGACATGGATATGTAACCCCTACGGACAATGTAGGTTACAAAGCCGCTCACAAAGCCTATGCAAAAACCTTTGGAGTAACACCTATTCCACAACGCTCAGGAGGAAGTATTCCTATTGTAGCCTTGTTTGAACAGGAACTTAAAAGTAAGACCATCCTTATGGGATTCGGATTGGACAGTGATGCTATTCACTCACCAAACGAGCATTATGGTGTCTTCAATTATTTAAAAGGAATTGAAACCATTCCTTACTTTTTCGAGTATTTTACTGCAATGAGTAAAAAATAATTAACACCTACACATTTAAAAATCCGTTCAGCAATGAGCGGATTTTTTTTATGGGCATTCCGTCCCTATCGGACCGTCGGGCTATAAGTACCAAAAACAACTCCAAATAATCATTAAAAATAGTTTCTTTTCTATTTTTTCGTTGTTATAAAACAGTACGATAGCTAAGGCTATCCTTCCATTTTCTGCCTAGAAAAAAGAAAAATAATTCAGTTTTCAAATCATCATTTGGAAATGTGTTTGGCACATCAAGTACGTTCCTGCAAGCAGGATACGGGCTTTCCACTGCTATCCCTAATGCAGATCCCTAGTACACAGGAAGTCCCCCTCTCTAATTCTAGTAAACTTTAACAATTCAAAAACACAACAAACCTATATAAATTACGTTAATGGCATAACAAACTACTATGTTATGATTAGGAACTTTTTTTGGATGTGTTCTGGTGCAGATACCGATATTTTAGCAAGCTGTCCTAAAGCGGAACAAATAAAATATGCAGGAATTGGAGCCACCGTTTTTTTTACAGCCATCATGGCTTTTATTGCCGCATCCTACGCCTTGTTCACTATTTTCGACACCGTTTACGCGGCCGTATTCTTTGGATGTATTTGGGGATTGCTTATTTTCAACTTAGATAGGTTTATTGTCTCCACCATCAAAAAGAAAGATAACAAACGTACTGAATTTACCCAGGCAATTCCACGTATTATTTTAGCAATAATTATAGCGGTCGTCATCTCTAAACCATTAGAATTAAAAATATTCGAGAAGGAAATTAACCAGGTCTTATTGGAACAAAAAAATGAACGGACATTGACCCATAAAAATCAAATATCCCTACAATACGCACCAGAAAAAGACGCATTAATTACCGAGATTGCACAGTTAAAATCTGAAATCAAAAACAAAGAAACGAACACCAATGCCTTATACGAAACATACATTTCCGAAGCCGAAGGTCGAAAAGGAACCAAACTCTTAGGAAAGGGACCTGTCTATAAAGACAAATTCGAAAAGCACCAACACGCTTTCAACGAACTACAAGCGTTAAAAACATCGCATCAAGAAAAAATCACACAAAAAGAAGCCCGCATAGCCACACTTGAACAAGAACAAAAAGCAAGTGAACGCAACGGACAGCCCATCATCGATAATATGGATGGCTTAATGGCACGGATTACCGCCTTAGGAACGCTGCCTTTTATTCCATCGTTTTTTATATTCCTACTATTTCTTTGTATAGAAACCTCCCCTATTATCGCAAAGTTACTTGCGAGTAAAGGAGTCTACGATTTTAAATTAGAAGCCCTAGAAAACGATTGTAATTCCTGGTCCATACAACAACAAACCCACAGAAAATTAGTCTTAGAAACCGACCATAACATCAATTTAAAAATATACGAAGAACTCGCTACAGAAAAAGAGATTTACCAGTACAAAAAACAAAAAGCACGTGAATTATTACAACTCCAAGCCGATGCTTTTTACTTAAACTCAAAAAAAAGTCTATAAAAAAACCCGCGTATCTAATACGCGGGTTTTTTTCCAAATAATTTCCAAAGTTTAATATCTATATTATCATAGGCCGAACCTTCTTTTACTGTTCCATACGGAACGTTTTGCATTATCAATTCTTACAAAGTTCCCTTTTCCTTTTGAAGCTCCGTTCAACGTTTCATTTAGCAAGCCAAATTGTTTTTTTAACGCTTTCATAGTTGTACTCTTTTGTTAGTTAGTCGGAATTCGTGAATTTACGAATTCCTTATTCTTTTTCTTTCGCCGTGCAAAGATATTACGTTTTCCGTAATTAAAAGCACTTATATTAATTATTTAATATAGAATTAACATTTTAAAGCCATGATTTTGAGATTCCCACCTAATTTAATATAATGAAAGATTGAATTCTCTAACAATTACTCAATCTTTAAACCTGCCCACTATCAATTGGATGTTCTTTTATAATACCGTTTATTTTTATGGTAATTCGCACATAAATACCCTATGTTAATTTAAATTTAACAAAATCATTGTTACGTCAAGAGTTTCGTTCATTTTAAGAGCTATTTATATATAAAAAAAAGGGCAATAACCCTCTTAAACCGAATTAGATATACTACTATTCTAACGAGAAATAATCTTATCTTAACCTAACATAACCGCTTGCAAAATTAAATTCCTATTTTTAAACAAAAATAGGAACAGGATGGACAACATATCGCTTATAAACGGAAAATTCATAAAAGAAAACACCCATTTTAAAACGTTGATTGCTGCCCTTAAAAAAAGTTTTTCCCAAACAAGTGTTATCGTACCTCAACGCCATCATCACGATTTTAAAAATCCAGCAGAAAAACATGACAGTACCTTACTATTAATGCCGGCTTGGAATCCAAGTAAAGAAGCTGGTGTAAAAATAGTAACGGTAAGTCCTAACAATGGAAAACACAAACTACCCGCAATCCAAGGTACCTATATTTATTTAGATGCACGATTAGGACAAGTCAAAGCTATTTTAGATGCCAAAGAACTTACGGTTAAACGTACCGCGGCAGCTTCGGCTTTAGCATCGGGCTATTTATCAAGGAAAAACGCCTCCAAGTTATTAATGATTGGAACAGGAGCTTTATCTATAAACCTAATTTTAGCACATGCCTCCGTGCGCCCCATCAAAGAAGTATTTGTCTGGGGCCGCAGTTTCGAAAAAGCACTGCTTATTTGCGAGCAACTAAAAGAGGCTCCTTTTATATGTACGCCCGTTTCATCTATCAAAGAAACCGCAAGTAATGTAGATATCATTTCCTGTGCAACACTCTCCGAGACAGCACTTGTCTTAGGTGATTTCGTAAAACAAGGAACACATATAGACCTTGTGGGCGCCTACAAACCTACGATGAGAGAAGCGGACAACGATTTGATTCAAAAAGCCAGCTTGTATGTAGACACATTGGAAGCAGGATGCAAAGAGTCTGGAGACATTGCAATCCCATTAAAAGAAAACATTATTACAAAAAAAGATATTCTGGGGGATTTGTTTTCCCTGTGTAAATCCGACATATTCAAAAGAAAAGACAATAGCGAAATCACAGTATTCAAATCTGTAGGTCATGCCTTGGAAGATTTATCAGCGGCTACTTACTACTACAATAAATACATGGGCCAACAATGAAAAACACCTACCATAACATCCTGAAAAACTCACATTTCACCCCTCCCTCCGATTGGATGCAGATAAAAACAATAGACATGCACACTGGAGGAGAACCTTTACGCGTTATCCTGGACGGATTCCCTACACTCAAAGGAAACTCCGTAATGGAATACCGTACGTATTGCAAAAATAATTTTGACGAGCTACGTACCGCACTCATGTTTGAACCCAGAGGTCATCCAGACATGTACGGATGTATTTTGACGCCTCCCAATGATAAAGACGGAGATTTTGGGATTATTTTCCTTCATAACGAAGGCTATTCTACCATGTGTGGACATGCCATCATTGCGATTTCTACCTTGGCAATTACCCTGCAATGGATTTCTGTAAAAGAAGGAGAAAACATCCTTAAAATAGATGCGCCTTGCGGTAGAATCACCTCTTATACCACTGTTAAAAACGGAGAAGTTACCGGTGTTAAATTCCACTGCGTTCCTAGTTTCGTTGTTGGTTTGGATCGAAAAATAACGCTCCCTGGTATTGGAGAAATAACTTATGACCTAGCCTATGGAGGTGCTTTTTATGCCTATGTAGATTTACAAAAAAACAATCTTGATTTTGATCTATCAACAAAAAACTACCAAACACTCATAAAAACAGGAATGGACATCAAACGAGCAGTCATAAAAAACGATCGTGAAATCATACACCCCTTTGAAGAGGAACTGAGTGAATTGTATGGAACTATATTTATTGACACCTCTAAAACTCCAAACATAGACAGTAAAAACGTCTGTATTTTTGCCGATGGCGAACTAGACCGTTGCCCTACTGGCTCTGGAGTCTCAGGAAGAATGGCAATTCACAAAAAACGGAAAGAAATAGGCTTCAATGAGACAATGAGTATTGAAAGCATTACTGGTGCTGTATTTTTAGCATCTGTAATTTCTGAAGAAGACTACGGCCCCTATACCGCCGTAATTCCTCAAGTAGAAGGCAGCGCACATATTACGGGAAGTAATACCTTTATTATTGACCCCAAAGACCCGATGAAAAACGGATTCATTTTAAGATAAACATTTTTAAATAATTATATGAACATTAAAACACCCAAATTACTCCTCCTTGCATTCTTATTATGTAGCATTGTAGGAATTTCACAAGAAACCTCTAAATCTATATTGGAAAAATTACAAAAAATTCCACAGGTGACAGATGTCTCGGAAAACAGTAAAACAAGTCATTTTGAGGCTAATTTTGAGCTTTGGTTCACCCAACCTATTGATTATAATGACCTAGACAAAGGAACCTTTAAACAACGGGTATTAATTGGCTATAGCAGCCCTGAAAAACCTGTGATTGTAGAATTACAAGGCTACGGAATTTACACCAACAAAGCAGGTGAATTGGCCAACCATTACCAAGCGAACCAACTGACCATTGAACACCGTTACTTTAACGATTCAAGACCTAAAAAAATCAATTGGGAAACCTTGACGATCGAAAACGCAGCCAAAGATCAAAAACGGATCATAAGCGCGGTAAGAAAAGCCATTTACCCAAATGCTAAATTTGTAACTACTGGTATTTCTAAAGGCTGTCAAACAACCATGGCGCACCGTAGATTCTTCCCGAACAACGTAGATGCCTCTGTGTGTTATGTAGGGCCACTAAACTTTAAAAGAGAAGACCCTCGTGTTTTTAGATTTTTAAAAACAGTAGGGAACGAAACAGAACGTGAACAATTAGAAGCTTTCCAGAAATTGTGTTTCGAAAACAGGTCTGTTCTTTTAAAGAAATTGAAAAAAGCAGCGAAGTCTAACAGCTACACTTGGGAATTCGGAATCGAAAAAGCACTAGATTACAGTATCTTAGAATATGCTTTTGCTTTTTGGCAATGGGGAAGTCCTTTTGACAATATCCCTACAACAGGCGCAACTACAGACGAGATCTACACGCACTTAATCGGTATTACCGGCTATACATTTTTTGAAGAAAAAGGCGTAGAAGGTTTACAACCTTATTTCTGGGCAGCACTTACCCAACAAGGGATTTATGGCTACGAAACAAAGCCTTTCAAAAAATATTTGAACACAGAAGAATTATATACTTTTGAATGGGCATTCCCAGAAGGAATAAACATCGAATTCGACGAGAAACCAATGCAAGAAATAGATTATTTCTTAAATAATTTCGCACATAAAATGCTGTTTATTTATGGAGAAAAAGACGCTTGGAGCTCTACAGCTGTACAATTAAAAAACGAACCTAAAAAACGTGAAATGTACAAATTCGTACACAAAAACGGAAGTCATAAAACTAGGATCAATTCCTTTAACCAAGCAGAACAAGAAAACATTTACTCAATTATTGATGCTTGGGTAAAATAATACACGCCCTATAATACCTAAAAATGCCATCCTTAACAGATGGCATTTTTTTGTGATTCATTTTACCTAAACCGTACTTTGTATTTATATTCTACAAACTTAAAATAATTATACAGCTTGTAATTTACATCCAACCCGTAATCTATTCCTTGCTCGTAAGCAATTTGGTTTTCATATAAACTAGGATCATATCGCATTGGATTTCCTGCTCTAATATTCCACTCAGACACATAAAATATATTTTTCTGCTCATAATATGATTGGGAATAAAAATTGGAAGGTTTGGCAATGGAAAGTAAATAGGTGTCAAACCCTATATCAATGATAATAATTTCATATTCTAAATCATCATTGGCTATTCGTACCGCATGTTCTGGCAACTGATTGGATCTATCAACAATAGGAGCTGTAGAACCACAACTAGTTACTATAAGCACGACTACAAACAAAAAGACTATATGTTTCATAATTCGGAAATTTTACACCTTAAATATAGCAAAAATTATTCCGTTCTAATACAACGCTAAGATTTGTATATTTACATTTCAACCAAATAAATGACTGTCATGACAAAAAGACGATGTGCTTGGTGCAAAAACGACCCTTTATATATTGAATACCACGATACCGAATGGGGAACTCCCCTGAGAAACGAAGCCAAATTATATGAATTCTTAACCTTGGAAACCTTCCAGGCAGGCCTTAGTTGGATTACCATTTTACGTAAAAGAGAGAATTTCAGAAAAGCATTTGATAATTTTGATTATAAAAAAATAGCCAACTACGGTGAAGAAAAATACGAATCCCTATTACAAGATGCAGGAATCATTAGAAATAAGCTAAAGATAAAAGCGACCATTTCCAATGCGCAATCCTACCTGAAAATACAAGAAGAATTTGGTTCCTTCACATCATACATTTGGGGTTTTGTAAATAATAAACCTCTCCAAAACAACTGGAAAAACCAAGCAGAAGTACCTGCCAATACCGAATTATCCGACATCATATCCAAAGACCTAAAAAAACGAGGATTTAAATTTGTAGGTTCTACCGTAATTTATGCACACATGCAAGCCACCGGAATGGTCAATGACCATGATGTGGAATGTTATCGACATCAGGAAGTGCAGGAATAACTAGACTTTTTGACATAGGAATCAATCAGGAGACAAGAAATAAGACATAGGACATAGGACATAGGACATAGGACAAATTTAATAATTTTCTTTATTCAATTAATATAAGGAGATTCTCATGCTATACGTCATCCTCGCGAATGCGGGGTGTTCCCCTCGAGGCATTGGGGGCGGTGTAAAAAAGTGTGCCCAGTATCCAAACTCAGAACACCACAAACACGCACAAAAAAAAGGAGCACAAAATAAATCTGTACTCCTTCTCTCCTAAACCTTTACCCTAAACTACTCCACAGGTAAATATATCTCTGTCACATAATCCGCAGGATTCTCGGTGGTCATCGGTGACGTTAAATAAACCTCAAACGGTTCTGCTCCTTCAGGTATTTTCAATCCTTTTTCTTCCAAGGTTTTAAATCCAAACATCCATGCATCTCCACCATATTTATAAGCTCCTTTGGATGTAAACTTAGCTGTTTTTACTCGTTTTTGAAAACCTACCAATACGGTTCCATTGGTTTTTACGCGTTCTCTAACAGGAATCCCTACAGAAAACATTGTTGTATGATTGTCCTCATCCCATTTATGGTACACTGTAAACGGATATCCCGAAGTTATGATACCATTCTCCTTAACATATTTATGAATTTTAGGCATCATTTCTTCCATTTTCTGAGGTACCTGATCAAAGGTACACGAGGTTGATAAATACACATAAAAACCACCGCCATAATCTACCTCACCACTATAAACAACACTGTGTTCATTCATTTTACCCTGTAAATACTCCTCTAACAATTCAAAGCCTCTATCATACATAGGCCCTATTTTCTCATCCATACTTTCCGCCATCCAACGAACCAAAAACGGCATTTCACCTTTTATTCCCCAAGTAATTTTGGTGCCATTTTCTACGGCTTCAAAATTCCAATAGATATCAGATTCCTCATAATCATCCATTTTTATCTTCTGTAATATTTCCTTGTTTTGGCTTACAGATACATTGCGTATCATTCCTTTTTTAGGATCCGTTCCCGTCCATGTATAAGAGCCATTCTCTCCAGAAGTTATTGCAGGAAAATAATACACAATACTACTATCCTTTTCTTTCCATGGTCCCCATTCTCCCCAAGTCTTAAACTCGTTCACCGTATTAAAAGTCATCGATAAAGGTGCATTGATCGTGCAACTTCTACTCACTTCATATTTACCATCTAAGGAGGCTAAATAAACAGCGCCACCTACAACGATAACTAATACAAATAATAGTAAATACTTTAGAATTTTCATTTTTATAGCTTTTAATTGATTTTTACACGCTAATTTATACAATTAATGTTGGTTTTAAGTACTTTTGGAATTCAAACATAAATTATTTACAATGAAAATAAAATATACAGCCGTATTTACAATGGCTATAGCTTTCTTTTTCTCTTGTGCTGATTCTAACGAAACCACTCAAGTCGACAAGAAAAAAGCAACAGATTTTGACTCTAATGTTGAACAGTTCAGTGACATTAAAGTACTACGCTATCAAATTCCAGGATTTGACGCCTTAGATTTACGTCAAAAAAAATTGGTTTACTTTTTAACACAAGCAGGCTACGAAGGACGTGAAATTATTTATGACCAAAATTACCGTCATAATTTAACCATCAAAAGAGCCTTGGAAAATGTGTACACTTCTTTTAAAGGAGACAAAACCACAGAAGATTGGAAAAACTTTGAAACTTTTTTAAAAAAGATATGGTTCGCCAATGGTATCCACCATCACTATTCAAATGCTAAATTTGTACCTGCATTTTCTGCTGATTACCTTACTGGTATTTTAAAAGAAACCAATACGGTATTAATAGGAGAAGCATTTGAGGTATTATTTAATGATAAAGATGCTAAAAAAGTAAATTTAGACGCTTCTAAAGGATTGATCAAAGGATCGGCTTCAAACTTTTATTCTCCCAACGTAACAGCAGCAGATATTGATGCTTTTTACGATGCTAAAATGGATAAAAATGACCCCACTCCTATGGAATACGGTTTGAACTCTAAATTAATCAAAAACGCAGATGGAACTTTGGTAGAGAAAGTTTGGAAATCTGGAGGTATGTACGGTGTTGCTATCGACAAGATTATTTTTTGGTTAGAAAAAGCAAAAACTGTTGCTGAAAACGAAAAACAAGCACATACTTTTGACTTATTAATCAGCTATTACAAAACAGGGAATTTAAAAACTTGGGACGAATATAATATCGCTTGGGCTACCAATACTGATATTTCTATTGATATCATCAACGGATTTATTGAGGTTTATAACGATCCAAAAGCATACAGAGGTTCTTACGAAACTGTGGTTCAAATCAAGGATTTTGACATGTCTAAAAAAATGGCTGTATTGTCTGAATACGCACAATGGTTCGAGGACAATTCTCCCTTGTTTCCAAATCATAAAAAACCGAACGTAGTAGGTGTTTCTTATAAAACAGTGAATACTGCTGGAGAAGCTGGAGACTCTTCCCCATCTACCCCTATCGGTGTGAATTTACCTAATAATAACTGGATCCGTGAACAACATGGTTCTAAATCGGTTTCTTTAGGAAACATCATTCATGCATATAATAACGCTGGAGGTTCTGGACGTTTAAAAGAATTTGCTTTTGACCAAGCAGAAATTGATGCGGAATTAAAATATGGTCAGTTGGCTGACAAATTACACACCTCTTTACACGAAGTGATTGGACATGCAAGTGGAAAAATCAATCCTGGTGTAGGACAACCAAAACAAACTATGAAAAACTATGCGTCTACCTTAGAAGAGGCTCGTGCAGATTTAGTGGGATTGTACTATTTACCAAACGAAAAATTAGTAGAATTAGGTGTTTCTCCAAATGCTGAAGGTATTGGAAAAGCTGCTTTTGATGGCTATATTAGAAATGGTTTATTAACGCAACTGATTCGTTTAGAATTAGGGGATGAAATTGAGGAAGCACATATGCGTAACCGTCAATTAGTGGCAGCTTGGGCTTTTGAAAAAGGAGCAAAAGACACGGTAATTGAAAAACTGACTAAAGACAACAAAACATACTTTGTTATTAGAGACTATAAAAAATTACACACCTTATTTGGAGAATTATTACGTGAGATTCAACGTATAAAATCTGAAGGAGATTTTGAAGCTGGAAAAGCTTTAGTAGAGACTTACGGAGTTAAAGTGGACCAAGCAGTACACAAAGAAGTATTGGCCCGTAACAGCCAATTTAAATCGGCTCCTTACAGTGGTTTTATCAATCCTGTATTAGTTCCTACAGTAGATGCTGATGGAAACATTACGGATGTAAAAGTAACGCAACAAGCTGATTTTACTACGCAAATGTTGTATTACGCAAAAACATATGCAACCTTACCTAGCATGAATTAAGTAAGTATACTGTATTTTATAATCCTGCTTTGAGCCCTTGGCTTGAAGCAGGATTTTTTTTACCTAAAAGTAGGGGCGAATTGCATTCGTCCCACCCCCCTCATCAAGTAAGGGCGAATTGCAATTCGCCCCAACGTACCAATATTCCATAAAAAATCACTATATTCCAATAGTAAAGGCGAGTGAGAGCGAGTAAGGACGAATTGCGATTCGCCCCAACGCACCAACAAGGGCGAATAGCAATTCGCACCAACGTACCAACAATCAAAACATGATATTCAATCCAGAAAAACATCACAGAAAAAGCATACGCTTAAAAGGCTATGACTATTCCCGTGCCGGATTGTATTTCATAACAATGTGCTCTTATAATAATGTAGAGATATTTGGAGAGATACAAGATGGAATAATGAAACTAAATGCTTTTGGCGATATCATCAAAGAAGAATGGGAAAAAACTCCTCGTATCAGGAAAAACATCGCCTTGGGAGAATACATCGTCATGCCCAATCATTTTCATGGCATCATTGAAATACTAGAACAGATAACTTCTAAAAAAAAGAAAAACAAGGACCAATTTCAATCCACCCCAACAACATTCAAATCTCCTTCTCAAAATATTGGAGCAATCATAAGAGGATTTAAAGGAGCAAGTACCCAAAGAATAAAAAACATTATGCGCAGTAGGGGCGAATTGCAATTCGCCCCAACTGCCCCAACTGCCCCGACTGCCCTGACAACTCCATCAGCTCCATCAGCTCCATCAGCTCCATTAGTACCATCAGTACCATCAGCCCCGACAGCCCCGACAGTCCCAACGATAGACCTAACAAAATCCATCTGGCAACGCAACTATTTCGAACACATCATCAAAAACGATATAGCATATCAAAACATACGAAACTATATCATAAATAACCCTGAAAAATGGGATGGCTAGTACCGACCTTTGTAAGGGCGAATTGCAATTCGTCCCAACAATTCATCCCAACACACATAGCAATGAACAACATAAAAGACCCTGGATTTGGATATTCCAACATACCCAACGCACAACGACTTATCAACAAAAACGGAAGTAGTAATATTTTCCACAAGAACAAAAAATTCACACCACAAGACACGTATTCCTTTTTAATACACATCACATGGCTACAATTTTTAGCATTGGTATTTACAAGCTATATAGTACTCAATACCTTTTTTGCTTTTTTATATTTGGCAACGGGCATCAACGAGCTGACCCCTAGTACAGGAAATACATTTGATGATTTTTTAAATGCATTCTTTTTTAGCGCACAAACTATTACCACCGTTGGATATGGCGGGATTTCACCTCATGGCATGTGGTCTAATTTAATTTCGAGTATCGAAGCATTGATTGGACTTTTGGGTTTTGCCTTTATCACAGGAATACTCTACGGACGTTTTTCGAAGCCCAATGCCTCTATTAACTTTAGTGACAATATCATCATTCGACCTTTTAACAATGGAAAAGCACTCATGTTCCGTTTAATGAATAATAGAACTACCATAATGATAGAACCCGAAGTTTCTGTAATGATGTCTATTTCTGACACAGGCAAGGACACACAATATAAACGAAAGTTCTACCAACTTGACCTCGAACGAAATCATATAAAATACCTTCCTACTATTTGGACGATCGTACATGAAATAGCAGAAGACAGCCCCTTATTTAACCTCAGCGATAAGGAAGTAAAAGACCGAGATATAGAATGGTATGTAATGATTAAATATTTTGATGAGTCTTTTGCACAACAAGTATATCAAATGCATTCCTATACAAATAACGATCTTATTTGTAATGTGAAATTCATTCAATCCACCACCTTTGACAGTAACGGATTTACAGTTTTAGACCATAATTCACTCAGTAAAACAGCAACAATCTTGTAATTTTTAATGCATAGAAAAGGTAATAACAGTAAATATAGCGATGACTACCAAAGCTGCAATCGCCACTATATAGGTGTTTTTATAATGAATTTTATGTAGTTTTATATCCTTACGGTACGACCATATTAAAATAGCCACAAAGGAAACCGCAAAAAACAACGCAAAATATAATTGATTTGTACTAAACATAAATAAAATATTTAGGGCAAAGATACTCAAAAAACAACGCTATAAAAATCTTAGAGAACATGAAGAACAAATTAAAGGCCGTCCATAAATTTCATACAACATTTGGTTTAGGTATTCAGGAATCACCAACCGCAGATCTTCTAGAAAGTAAAGTTACATTACGGTTTGACTTAATGAAAGAAGAAAACGAAGAATATTTAGAAGCGGCAAAAAACAAGGACATCACCGAGATTGCAGACGCTTTAGGAGATATGCTATATGTATTATGCGGAACTATTATAGAACACGGATTACAAGA
>NVRM01000076.1 GCA_002400885.1 Flavobacteriaceae bacterium | reverse complement strand
AAGGTATAAAAAACTCAGAGAACTATAAACTCAAAAAACCTTTTTCAGAAACCATTGCATTCCATGAGTTAAAACCGCAAGTACGCTTACTTGGAAACGGAACAATCTTACCGAATTCTAAACAACTAAAGTTTAACTTTGAAGCCGTAAATTTAAGTGAGGTAGACGTGAGAATTATTCAGATCTATGAAGATAATGTCCTACAATTTCTACAAGACAATAATTTAAACAGCAACGATGAGCGCAGCATAAAACGAGTAGGACGGCGCATCGCAAGACAAACCATAACATTAAGCGATAATGCCCTCGCTAACACTGGAAAATGGAAAGCTTATAGCATCGATTTAAGCACTTATTTTAATGCTGACCCTGGTGCTATTTATCGTATAGAACTAAGTTTTAGAAAAGAATATTCTCTTTACAATTGCGCGTTAAACCCGCAAGTAACCAATTCAGAAAATAACGAAGAGTACTATGAAGAAGACTTTTATGAAGAGGATATTTACGATCAAAATTTTACAGAAGATGACGATTTACGTGAAGAAGAATATTGGGATGATTTAACCTACCGATACAAAAACGATCCCTATAATTGGAAAGAGCGCGACAATCCATGTCATGAAGCCTATTATAAGCAAAGTAGGTTTATTTCTCAGAATTTATTGGCTTCAAATTTGGGAATTATCGCGAAGAAAGCTGCCAATAATACCTATTATTTTGCCGTGACGAACCTATTGGATACTTCCACAGAAGAAAATGCTAGTATCCAATTATTTAATTTTCAACAGCAAGAAATAGCTACAGTCATTACAAATACCGATGGTTTGGCTACCATTGAAACAATTAAACGTGCCGCTTTTGCTATCGTAACTAAAGGCAGTAATACCACTTATCTAAAATTGAATGATGGAAATTCCTTATCACTCAGTAAGTTTGATGTTTCTGGAAGTCACTTACAACGTGGACTTAAAGGATATTTGTATGGCGAAAGAGGTGTTTGGCGACCAGGAGACACTTTGCACTTAACTTTTATATTGAACGATATCGCTAATAAAATCCCTTCAAACCACCCTGTAAAGTTGGAAATCACGGATCCTAATGGGAAATTGGTCTATAAAAAAACAACGACACATAGTATCAATAAATTTTTCAAATATACAGTTCCCACAGAAATTCAGTATAAAACAGGAAATTACAATGCCAAAATTACCGTTGGAGGTGCCAAATTTAATAAAACCCTCAAAATTGAAACCGTAAAGCCAAATCGCCTCAAAATTAAGGTTGATTTCAAAAACGAAATCTTGACAAATACGGAAGCAATACGTGGAACTTTAGATGTGAAATGGCTTCATGGAGCTCCCGCAAAAAACATAAAAGCAATCATTAAAGCAAAAATAACAAACGCAACTAAAGGTTTTAAGGACTATAAAAAATATGTATTCAACGACCCTTCTCGTTCATTTAATACCGAAGAATTAACCATTTTTGAAGGCAAACTTGATGCAGACGGATTTTCAAAAATCAATCACAGCCTAAAAGTAGGTAACAACGCTCCTGGCCTATTAAAGATTCAATTTTTAGTGCGTGCTTTTGAAAATGGCGGCGACTATTCCATGGATGCATTTACAAAAACGTATGCCCCCTACTCGTCCTTTGTAGGATTGCGATCCCCAAAAGGCAATAGCTATGGATCGTTTTATACAGACGAAAACCAAGCCTTTGACCTTGTGGTAGTGGATGCAAAAGGAAAACCTTTAAAACGTAATAATTTAGAGGTAAACGTGTATAAAATAGAATGGCGCTGGTGGTGGAATTCCTCTTATGATAATTTATCTAGTTATACCTCCAGTAGTTATCACAGGCCTTATAAAAGTTTTAAAGTAAGCACCAACGCGAATGGAAAAGCAAGTTTAAATTTGAACATTCCAGATGAAGATCGAGGTCGCTATTTAATAAGAATTACCGATCCTATAAGTGGTCATGCAACTGGACGTACCGCTTATTTTTACAAAAACTGGTGGCAAAAAACATCTTCAAAAGATAAAGAAGCGGCAAAAATGTTAGTATTTACAGCCGACAAAGAAAAATACGATGTAGGAGAAACAGCAACAATCACATTTCCTTCTGGAACACAAGGTCGTGCATTGCTAAGTATCGAAAATGGAACAGAAGTAATTGAATACTATTGGGTAAAAACGACCAAAGGAGAAACAACCGTACATATTCCTATCACTCCGGAAATGGCGCCGAATGTATTTATAAATATTTCTCTGTTACAACCACATGCCATTTCTGAAAACGATTTACCCATCCGTTTATATGGTGTAATTCCATTACTTGTAGAAGATCCAACTACAAAACTAGCACCTGTAATAGACATGCCAAATACCTTAGGTCCATCACAGGAATTTGAAGTTGTAATCTCTGAAAAAAACAACAAAGCAATGACCTATACCATTGCCATGGTCGAAGAAGGCTTGTTGAGTTTAACACGATTTAAAACTCCGAATGCATGGCAGGAATTCTATAAACGTGAAGCATTAGGCGTAAAAACATGGGATATTTATGACGATGTTATCGGTGCTTATAGTGGAAGTATCGATCAGATATTTGCTATTGGAGGTGATGGAAGTGCCGCCAAAGGAAAAACAAAAAAAGCAAACCGTTTTAAACCTGTCGTTACGTATTTAGGCCCCTTTACAATCGCGGCTGGAGAACGTAAATCACATACATTAAAATTACCAAACTATATAGGTGCCGTCCGTACCATGGTTGTCGCTGGAAATAATACAAGTGAAGCTTACGGGAGCACATATACATCTGTAACAGTTAAAAAACCCTTGATGGTACTAGCATCACTTCCTAGAAAATTAAGTCCTGGAGAAAAGGTAACACTTCCTGTAACTGTTTTTGCCATGGAACCAAAAGTGAAAAATGTGACTATTAAACTTAAATTGAGCAAGGGTATTTCAATTATTGGTGACCCCTCAAAAACACTACACTTTACCAAGCCAGATGAACAAATGACCTATTTCAGCTTAGATGTAAGCAAGGCTAATGGAATGAATACCATTGAAGTAATTGCTACAGGAAACGGAGAAAGATCCACCTATAAAGTGGAATTAGATGTCCTAAATCCAAATCCAATTAGCTCGAAAGCAATTACGACAACTATAGGATCAAATGCCTCAAAAAACGTGAATTTTTCTACTTTTGGTGTCTTGGGTTCAAATACTGCTACTGTTGAATTTTCTACCATGCCACCTATGGATTTTTCGAAGCGTTTACAGTATTTAATACAGTATCCACATGGCTGTGTAGAACAGACGACCTCCAGTGTTTTCCCTCAGTTATTTCTTAGTGACATTTTTGATTTAACCTTTGATAAAAAACAAGAAATCCAACATAACATTGAAAAGGGAATCAAGCGATTGTCTTATTTCCAAAGACCTAATGGAGGTATGAGCTATTGGATAGGTGAAAGTAGTGCAAACGATTGGGGAACTACCTATGCTGGGCATTTTCTAATCGAAGCGGAGAAAAAAGGCTTTGTTCTACCCTTGTCTTTTATGCATAACTGGCTAAGATACCAACAGCAAGCCTCCCGTGATTGGAGGCCCGGTTATAGCAGCTACCATTCAGATTTAGCACAGGCATACAGACTTTATACCCTTGCACTCGCCGGACATCCAGATTTATCAGCCATGAACAGGTTGCGTGAATTCACAGCAATTACTAACGACGCAAAATGGCGTTTAGCAGCTGCGTATGCACTGGCAGGACAAAAAGAGGCAAGTACTGCAATTTCGAACACAGCAAACATCGAATTTCAACCTAGAAAAGGCTATTATTACACCTATGGTTCTGTTGACAGAAATCGGGCAATGGCATTAGAAACAATGACACTTACCAAGGATAAACGCACAAGAGAATTGTCGAAAACAATTGCTAAAAAATTATCTAGTGATCGCTGGATGAGCACACAAACAACAGCCTATAGTTTATTGGCTATGGCAAAAATGGTTTCGGAAAATGGAGGAAAGTCCCTTAAATTGGAATATACTATCAACGGTAAAACCGAAATTATAACGACTCAAAGTTCCATTGCCCAACGAACATTAAATAGTAAGGAAGGATTGAATACGCTGAGTTTTAAAAACAGCCAAGACAACACCGTTTTCATTACGGTGTTAAATTCAGGAAAACTCCCTCTAGGAAAGGAAATTTCTGAACAACGCGGCTTTCGTATTTCCGTCGAATATAAAAATCTAAAAGGAACGTCTATTCAAATATCTAAACTGCAACAAGGGCAGGATTTTGTAGCAACGGTTACCATTACTAATCTTAAAAACGAACCTGTGTACAATGTAGCTTTAACACAATTATTTCCATCGGGTTGGGAAATTGTAAATACACGTTTTACAGATTTTGGGGCATCGACCACTAGCCAAGCGCGTTATACAGACATTAGAGATGATAGGGTACAGTATTATTTTGACTTAGGAAAGAAAGGAAAACACGGAACAAAAACATTCAATATCATGTTGAACGCCTCGTATTTAGGAACCTATTATTTACCAGGAACCCAAGCAGAAGCCATGTATGATCACGAATTTATGGTACGAACCAAAGGGCAATGGATTACTGTTGAAAAATAGTAGTTTCGTCCTATAAGTATTCATTGAGAATCAATTCACTTTTTGTAGCGTGATGATAAATATACTAGCATACCTGAAAAAACATAAACTAACGGCAGTATTCATTGTGATACTGCTCCTCGCCTATTATTTTTGTTTACCAAAACAATTATTTAAAGCACCTACAACAACAGTTATTACCAGTAATAACAAGCAATTATTAGGTGCTTTGATAGCGAAAGATGGCCAATGGAGATTTCCACAGAATGATACTATTCCAGAAAAATTCAAGTCATGTATCATTCATTTTGAAGATGAATATTTTTACAAACACCCCGGTTTTAATCCTATCTCCATTTTTAAAGCATTCAAAGACAACTTAAAATCTGGAAAAATAAAACGTGGAGGAAGTACCATCACACAACAGGTTATTCGCTTGTCCAGAGCTGGAAAGTCAAGAAACTATCTAGAAAAATTAAAGGAAATCATTCTTGCCACACGCCTAGAATTCAGCGCTTCAAAGAATAAAATTTTAGCGTATTACTGCAGTAATGCCCCCTTTGGAGGTAATGTTGTTGGATTGGATGCTGCGTCATGGCGTTATTTTAACCGAAACCCCTCACAACTTTCTTGGGCTGAAAATGCAACACTCGCGGTCTTGCCCAATGCTCCTAGTTTAATATATCCTGGAAAAAACCAAGCATTGCTTTTAAAAAAAAGAAACCGACTACTAAAAAAATTATTGAATAAAAACAAAATAGATCGTCTAACCTATCAACTAGCCATCGCAGAAGGATTGCCTCAAAAACCCTATCCCTTACCTAGAATAGCCCCGCATTTACTCCAAAAGATAGCAAAAACACATCTTGGGAAACGTGTACAAACAACCATTGATAAAAGGATTCAAGAGCAAGTGAATATTATTGTAAAAAATCACTATCAACAATTAAGTAAGAATGAAATATTTAATGTTTCCGTTTTAATCCTAGATGTACGAACACGAAAAGTACGCTGTTATATAGGAAACTCCCCTACCGATAAGGCACATCAAAAAGATGTGGATGTAATCGATAAGCCACGAAGCACGGGATCTATTTTAAAACCTTTTTTATATGCGGCAATGTTAGACTCAGGTGAGATGTTGCCCCATACATTAATCCCCGATATCCCGAGTCAGTTTGGAAGTTATCGTCCGGAAAACTACAACAAAGAGTACGACGGGGTGGTCCCTGCAAGTAGCGCATTGTCCCGCTCTTTAAACGTGCCTGCGGTAAGAATGTTACAAAAATTCGGGGTGGATAGATTTCATCATTTTTTAAAAAAACTACACCTGAACGATTTAAAATACGAGGCCAATCATTATGGCTTATCGCTGATACTTGGGGGTGCTGAAAGTAACCTATGGGACTTAACTAAAAGCTACGCGGCATTAGCATCCACCATAAATCACTATACCGAAAGATCGAGCGTCTATTATACCAATGAATTTTGTGAACCCCTTTTATTCGCTGAAGAAGAAATTAACTTTGGAGAAAAAACATTTGATAAAATAGTATTTGATGCTGCTTCCATTTATCTAACCTTCGAAAGCCTCCTAAAAGTAAACAGGCCAGAGGGCGATGAAAATTGGGAGTTTTTTGATGATTCAAAACAAATTGCTTGGAAAACAGGTACCAGTTTTGGGTTTCGCGACGCTTGGGCCATCGGTACTACAACAGAGTATGTAGTGGGAGTTTGGGTTGGGAACGCGGATGGTGAAGGACGTCCAGGATTGGTAGGTGTACAAGCTGCAGCTCCTATACTATTTGATGTTTTTGACCTTTTGCCAAACAGTTCCTGGTTTGAAAAACCTTTAGACGAAATGAAAGAAGTCAGTATTTGTGTAAAAAGTGGGCACAGAGCAAATAGTAACTGTGAAAGTACCAAAACAGCATTTATTCAACTGAGTGGTCTTAAAACCGCACCATGCCCCTATCATATTTTAATACACTTGGATAAAACAGCGCAATATCAAGTGAATAGCTCCTGTGAAGAGGTCAGTAATATCATTCATAAATCCTGGTTTATACTGCCTCCTTTAATGGAATATTACTATACTTTTAAAAATCCTTTTTACAAACCATTACCCCGTTTTAGAGCGGATTGCATCGGAACAGATGCCGTTTCTATGGCGTTTATTTATCCCAAAGAATCGAGTACTGTTTTTCTGCCAAAAGACTTTAATGGACACACCAACGAACTTATTTTAAAAGTGGCACATTCCAAACCGGAAATCAGTCTGTTTTGGTATGTAGATGAAGTTTTTGTAGGTACCACAAGAGACATTCATACTATGGCCATACTCCCAAAACAGGGTCCACATATTATTACGGTCATGGATTCCTTTGGAAATGAAATGACTTGTAACATCGAAATAAGTAAGTAAACCTATTGAAATTAAAAAGGGTGTGCTGCTTTTATTTTTAGGATGCTAGATTACAATTACAAGGACCGTATAAGGACTCTTGAGAATTTCGGTTGTCATTGTATAATGAAGTTGCCTATGTCTATTCGGGACTATCACAATATTAAAATAACTTATACTGAACACTCTAACTAAGCAATTAGACAAAGCCAAGCATTCAACTATAAATCCGCATCTTTTAAAAGCGCAAAAAGAAACCTCTGAGATTGTTTTAGAAGGCATGAAAAATAATCAGACACCATGGTTATGATTTTTTTTAAAAAAACAACAAAACCTCCTTAAATTACCTTTTGACAACATCATAAGGACACTTTTAAATACATCAAATAACGGTGTAACTCATTAAAAGTTGTTTTTAGTTAGTCCGCAAGTAATGAGTCTAAGAAATCTCTAATTTTATCGGTATTCCAGTCTGCCCTACCGGATTTGATTACAATAAGCCCCTTTTTATTTATGACAAAAGATGTGGGGATATTTTCTGTACTTAACTCCTTAGGTTCTCTCGTAATCATATTATAAGCAGGCAGATTATATCCTTTTTTCTGAAAGTAAGCGGCTACGACTTCCTTCGTTTCGTTTGTAACGGTTAGAAATACAACCTTGTTTTTATAATCATTATACAATGCCTGTATGCTGGGTTTCTCAGCGACACATCCAGGACACCAGGTAGCCCAAAAATTGACAAAAACGACCTTGTTTTTTAAGGTCTCAAAATTAACATCTGAGGTATTAAGCCCTTTTAACTTCCAATCATATGAAGAGATCGGAATGCGTTCCGAAACATTTTCTATGCTTGGAGAAAAACTGATCACTTTTAACAACCACGCTCTAGAGCTTGGAATTATCACTATCGCAATCGCCACAACCCATAGGAGATCAAAAAACCTTTTTTTAGTAAATTTCATAATTAAGATTAAAACACAAAAATACAAAAGCATCACTAAAGTAGTGATGTATTTGTTACACAATAAAACCGACCATTTGCCCCCTCAATTTAATTGCAAAATCCTCGCTTAAAAAGGGGCACAATTGCTTCTACAGTCTCCCCAATAATTGTGGAGTTTGAGAAGAGAAAAATAATTCTTAACTTTAAACTGAAATTATGAGAGGAAAACGATTTAAACCAGAACAAATTAGCATTATTTTACAAGCCTATGACAATGGTAAATATCTAGCTATAATTGCAGGTGAATATGGAGTATCTAAAGCTATATTTACAAGTGGCGACAAAAGGCACAACATCTTTAAAACGTCTCAAGGTGCTCTTATAAACGTTTAAACCGAACAAATATCCAGTCAGTGTTGGATAAATAATTGTTAGAAAATTTAAATGAAGTTCGAAACGAAACAGCTATATGGATGTATGGTTATGAAATGCCACATAAATCAACAGGAAATATTTCGACAAAGAAATATGCAGATATTACAAATTTTAACAGAAGAGAACGTTCATATTTAAATATTGACGCTTTCTTTTTATTCGCCTTATATGAAATTTAAAGCATTATTATTAATTAGTATCCTATCGTTACAATGCAAGGAGAATGTTAAAGTTAGCAGACAACTACCAATAAAAAAAGTAACTGATTCGCTATATGGAGTGAAAATTATTGACCCATACAGATATCTAGAAAATATTGAGGATACTATCGCATTAAATTGGTATAAGTTTCAAACAAATCTTACTAATAAATTAATTTTAAAAATCTCTAATAGAGATAAAATTATCAATCTCCAAAAAGAAATAAATAATTCTAACAGTAATAAGGTTTCTGATTTAAAAATCACAAATAACAATAAGTATTTCTACCTTAAAGAAGACAAAAAAGATCATATTAAAAAATTATTCTATCGCAATGGGTTTAATAAAAAAGAAGCTTTATTATTTAGCCCTACCGAATTTAGTAACAACACCGTTCTTAATTATATTAACCCTAATTGGGATGGTTCTAAGATTATAATAGGTATTACAACAAATGATACAGAAATTGGAAAAATCATTATCTTAGATGTTAATAAAAGAGAAAAAGATGTAAAGTACCCTTCTGTTTTTTTAACTGCAGGCATAAATGATTCTAGAGTGGTTCTATGGCAGCCTACTAAATTTGCAGCAAAACTAAAAGATGCTTCTATATCAAATAATCCAATTTTACTATCTGTAAATTTTAAAGAAGGACATGGTTTCGATGCTTCGAGAGAAACAAAGGATAAAGAACTTGTAAAGTTATTGTCTTTTGCCTTTTGGCAAACAGGACATCCAGACTTCCAATTGAAAACCCTATAAACACACTACACCATGCGCTATAATTATTACCTTCTATTATTTATACTTTTTTTTATGAGTTGTAAAAAAAATGATTTCAAAATAGAATATCCTAGAATAAACAAAAAAGAGGTTCAAGAATCATTCTTTGGAAAAAAAATTACAGATTCCTATAGAAATATAGAAAACATGGAAGACCCAACTATTATAGAATGGTTTAAAAATGAAACAAAACTTTCAGATAGCATAATTAACTTAATTAATGGAAAACAATATTTTTTAGAAAAACTAACCAACGATATAGAAAAGAATAGCTATAAAATTTCTAAGCTAAAAATTACAAAAAATAACACTTATTTTTACTTAAAGAAAACAAAAGGAGATGAATATTCAAAACTATATTATCGCAACGGGTTTTCTGGAAAAGAGACGTTACTTTTCGACCCCACTAGCTATAAATTCACCATTAATTATTTACAGCCAAGTTGGGATGCTTCTAAAGTTGCAATTGGAATTAGTAAGAACGACCAAGAATTTTCAATATTTAGAATCGTTGAATTGGAATCCAAAAAACTACTTGAAGATCAAATTCCTAATGGATACCCTAATGGTTTTGGCGGTATAGAATGGCTTCCAGACAACTCAGGTTTTATTTATACTTACGTGCCTATAATTGATCCGAAAAAAAAGAATTATATGTTTAATGCTAAATCGATCATCTATAAAATAGGTACATCCATAAAAGAAACAGTCACCATTTTTTCAAAAAAAAACAACCCTACTATAAACTTTAAAGAAGAAAGTATTCCGATAATTTACCTTAGTGATGACACATCTAAAATTATACTTGGAATTAACATTACAGGAACGTCAAGATATAGAGATACGTATTTTACACGGACTACTAATTTAGAAGCTACTTCAGTAAACTGGAATTTTTATTATGGTAAAGAAGAAAAGATTGCTGCATTTAGTTTAAGTAATTCATTTTTTTACTATCGCACAGCTAAAAACGCCTCTACATTTAAAATTTGTAAAACCCCCTTATTAAAGCCCGATTTCAAAAACCCAATACTAGTTGTAGACCAAGATTCTACTGCCATTATTTCCGATTTTACCGTAACAAACCAAGGCGTTTTTTATGTCAAATCTAAAAATGGTGTAGAGGCAACACTCTACCATTTAAATGAAGAAACAGGAGAACGTTCCGAAATAAAACTCCCTAAGGCATCAGGATACATCAATGTAAAATCCAAAGGCTACCAATTTAATGACTTATGGATTGAAACTAAGGGATGGACAAGTAAAAAAGAACGCTATAAGTACAATATTGAAAAATCTATATTTGAAGAAGAAAACTTAAATCCAATAAAAGAAAATCCTATTTTAGAAGATGTAATTGTTGAAGAAATTGAAATCCCTTCACATGATGGAATTATGGTTCCGCTATCTATTATCTATAAAAAAGGAATTAAAAAAGACAAGAGCAACCGCTTACTTATCAATGCCTATGGTTCCTATAAATGGTCTAACGCTCCTTATATGTACCCATATCTAGTCCATTGGGTGAATAAAGGTGGTATTTATGCAATAGCCCACGTGAGAGGAGGCGGTGAAAAAGGAGATGCGTGGCATAAAGCCGGATTTAAAACAACAAAACTGAATACATGGAAGGATTTAATTGCCTGTACAGAGTATTTTACCGACAATAACTATGTGAACAAAAATAAAATAGTAGCTTGGGGTGCAAGTGCTGGTGGTGTTTGTATAGGAAGAGCCATTACAGAACGACCTGACTTATTTTCTGCAGCCATCATTCGTGTCGGTATTTTGAATACCTTAAGGAGAGAATTTGGAGCAAATGGAGCAAATAACACTAGAGAGTATGGCACTATTAAAGATTCTATTGAATTTAAGGGATTACTTGAAATGGATGCCTACCATCATATAAAAAACAATATCAAATACCCCGCTGTATTTTTAACGGCAGGATTAAACGACTCAAGAGTTCCTGCATGGCAGCCTGCAAAATTTGCGGCACGATTACAAGAAGCAACCGCCTCAAACAAACCTGTATTATTAAATATTGATTTTGATGGAGGACATGGCTTTGAAGCATCTGACAATAAAAAAAATGAAGAACTGGCTAAAATAATGTCTTTCGCCTTTTGGCAAACAGGGCATCCAGAATTTCAATTGAAAAATTAATTAAGTTCATTACCCTATGCATTGTTGCAATCTAGGTTTTGAAACTTATATCGTTTTACCAATCTGGTTGTCATATTTATTAGGAACTACAACCTCCTACTTAGGTTATATTAGGTAGAGTTTGACAATAGCAATTTTAATGATTTATTACACTAATAAAAGTTTAACAAATAAACATCAAATTTCAACATGAAAAACATATTTTTCTTTGCACTAATAATAGCCTTAACTTCATGTCAAAACAGTAAAAAAGACACCATTCCTAAATATCCTGTTAGTATTGAAAAGTATACAGTAGAAGAAACTATATTTAACACTACATTAATTGATGACTACAGAAATATAGAGTCATTAAAAGACTCCGCTGTAACAAACTGGATTCATAAAGAAAATAAATACACACAATTATTACTAAATAAAATCTCAAAAAGGAAAGAAATTTCATCACAAATAAAAGAAGAAAAAAGCAAAAAAACTATAATCTTAGAATTTCTCCAAATGATTTCTATTTTTATTTAAAAGAAATTCCTTCAATAAATATAGATAAATTATATTTTCGAGAAGGATTAAAAGGAAAAGAAAAGATACTATTCGATCCCGAAACTTATAAAAAAGGATATGCAATCAACTATATTAGGCCCAACCACAATGGGTCAAAAATTGCCATTAGCTTAGCTGAGAACGATTCAGAAATAGGGGAGATAATAATATTGGACGTAACATCAAAAACAATTCACAAAGAGGTTATTACTAACTCTTGGCCATCTGCATTGTCAGGTATATCTTGGCTCCCTAGTAACGATAGTTTTATTTACACCCATATACCAAATATTGATAGTAATTCTCCTAAGTACATAAAAAACACAGTCTCTGTTGTCTTTGAATTAACTAAAACATCTAAAAACAAACCCGTTTTATTATCTAAAAAAAACAATCCACTACTTAACATTAACTCAAGTGATTTCCCTATTGTGTATTCCATTGAAAATTATAACAACTATTTATTTGGCAGAATAGGAGGAGCAAGAAGTTTTGATGACTATTTTTATACTTCAAATTTCACTTCAGCTTCCGAAAGAGTTCATTGGAAACCTTTATATTCAAAAAAAGATATGGTTTCTGATTTTAAAATATTGGATAATCACTTCATCTTTTTAAGTGCCAAGAATGCATCTAACTTCAAGCTTTGTAGAACCCCTCTCTCCAATCCTAATTTTTCCTCCCCAGAAGTTATAGTTAAGGAAGAAAACAATGCAGTAATTACCGATTTCGTGGTTAACAGTCAAGGTGTATACTTCGTAAGAACAAAAAATGGAGTTGACGCTAAAGTCTTTGAATACAATAACGAGAAAATAACCGAACTTAAGCTCCCAGAAGCAGCGGGTGAAATATATGTTTATAGCAAAGGTGAAAAATTTAATGATCTTTGGATTAAAACCTGGGGGTGGATAAAAAAAGGGCAACGGTATAAATATAAAGCTGAAACAAAAGAATTCATTTCAGAATCTTTAAACTTAATTAAAGAAAACGAGCAGCATGACAATATTGTAGTTGAAGAAATTGAAATAAAATCAAGAGACGGAGAAATGGTACCACTATCTATCATGTACAAGAAAAACATTAAACGTGACGGAAATAATAGTCTATTAATCCAAGGTTATGGAGCGTTCGGGTATTCGATAACTCCATACCCAGAAAGGATAATGTTAAATTGGGTTCAAAACGGTGGCGTTTTTGCTGTCGCCCATGTAAGAGGTGGAGGTGAAAAAGGAGAATTTTGGCACAAAAGTGGTTTTAAAAACAACAAATTTAATACTTGGAGAGACCTTATTGATTGTACTCAATTCCTAATTAGCAATAACTATACAAACTCAAAAAAAGTAGCCGTAATTAGTTCTAGTGCTGGAGGAATCATGATTGGAAA
>NVRM01000075.1 GCA_002400885.1 Flavobacteriaceae bacterium | reverse complement strand
TAAGTTAGAGAGCAGGGCATCACTAGATTTCCATTGTTCAAATACTTGAGAAATCCGTGGATTAGATTGCAGCACATGATTAGCCAAACTATTGGCATAGTAGCGAGCAAAGGTTTGCTCAGCACATTCATAAGGATATTCCATCAAATAAGGCAAACTTTGCAAGGCATACCAAGCAGGGTTGGAGGTGATTTCCAAGGTTAGTTTATGATGTTTTAAAGAGCTGGAAGTATTGTTTTTTAATTTATCTAGCGTAAAGGTTTTAGTCTCATTACTTTTCACCCACATAGGCATTGTTTCTGTCACCAACATACGATTGCTCAATACGGGAAGTATGTGCTGTTCTCCATCAGAAAAATCACCCGCTTTGGCTATGATTTTATAGAGTACGGCTTGTATGTTGTCCGGAATGATTAATTCCCAGGATACGCTCGTATTTCCTTTAGCATTTACTGTAAATGTTTGCTGTTTTCGGTTGTTTTGTAAGTCTGTATCTATGGGGGAATTGGTAAGCGCATCAAATAACTGTAACTGTACATTTCCAAGTAGGGCCGCATCCGTTAAATTACTGATTTTACTACTGATTACTACTCGGTCTCCAGCTCTTAGAAAACGAGGAGCATTGGGTGTAAGCATTAGTTTCTTTTGGGTAATGGTACTAAAACTTGCATAGCCTGTAGTGGCATTTTTTGTATGTGCCAATAACTGTATTTTCCATCTTGTTAAGGCCTCTGGGCTCGTAAAACTAAAAGATACATTCCCTTTTTTATCCGTTTTTAGATGCGGGTAGAAGAAGGCGGTTTCCTTAAAGTTACTACGAATTCGAACCTTGGCCATTTCGGCATCTAATTCCTGTTGTCCTTTTTTAGTGATAATAACCATGACACCGTTAATGGCTCTAGCTCCATAAAGAGCAGTAGCCTTGTTTCCTTTTAAAATAGTAATACTTAGAATATCGTCCTGTGGGATGTTAAGAGTCGGTTGTAGTTTCCCATCAATGAGATAAAGAGGCTTTTTCCCATCATTATTTACACTTGCAAATCCACGTATTCTTATTTTATTTGCCATGGATTTTTTCATTCCTAGTACAGCTCCTGACATTGGGACCTCTATTGTTTCGTCATATTCTTCACTCTCTTCACTCTCTTCTATCGAAATTCCTAAAGGTACAACTTCATCCAAAGTTTGTGAACCCTGTTTTAAGATTATGTTCTTAGGGAGGTTACTACTAGGTATAATATAGTTTTCATAGCCTATATTGCTAAAAATCAATGTGTCTTTTTTATTTACTTGAAGCTCAAAATAACCATTTAAATCCGTACGTGTACCAAAATAAGTTCCTTTGATACGAATAGTAACTCCAGGTAAGGGACCGTCTTTATCTGAGACGATACCGCTAATTTGAGAGTCGGCATTGCTTCGTTGACTCGTAAGGGAACGCAAATACTGTCTATTTATATAGTGATTGTTATTAAAGCTAAATCCGAACCAATCCATTGTGTCAAAGCGTAGCTGTGTACCTAGGTATGAATGCGAAGTGTTAAAATTCACGAACAAACGATCTGTATTAAAACTCAAATTAGCATTGGTATCTCTGTACTTATGAGACACGCTTGGGCTTGGTGTATAAAAATTCCATTCGTGATTTTTGAATTGGTCTAGTGAGGCATCATACATACTCGCTAATACTTCGGCGTTTTGTCGCTTGCCATTTCCTCGAATGGAAAAACTCCAGGTCTCTTTTCCTCCTGGGGAAATATGGTCTCTAAAAGTTTGGGTTTGAATTTCTAAAAATTCTTTTTTATTATTTATTTTAATTGGAATTGATCCAGACACAAAACTATTGTAATTGACGGTGTAATAATGAATTTTAATTCCTTTTAAATGTGCTTTTGTAATCGGGATTTTTATTGTTTTTATAGCGTTGTTGAGGTGTATTTGTTGTACTTCAGCCATTGTTCCTTGAACATCTATTCCTACAATAATATTAATATCATTGGAGGCAGAACCGATGCTTAACAAAGCAGTTTCTCCGACAGTATAGTTTTTTTTGTCTAAAGTAACTACAATTAATTGTTGCTTAGTAACTGTACGCTGTTTAGAATTAATAAGGTCAAACTTGGCTTTGCTAGTTACTTTTACCCCTTGTGGATCTGAACTAGTGACTTGTATGCGATAGCTTCCCGTATCCCAATTCTTAATGTTTTTAGGGATGATGTCTGCTATTTTTATGGTTTTATAGGACTGTTTGTAAACGCTCGTTTCTTTGGTGTCTTTGTCCGTTACATCCTTATAATTATCATGAGGAAATACGAGTTCAAATTCTTTTTTAGAGATTTGATGGTGTTCTGGAGATCTCCAAGGTCTTCTACGCGTAGGTTTGTCAGGTGATGTTAGTTTATAAATTTCTACAGTACCTTGAGAAGGAATACTTTCATAGTTTAAATTTTGAGCACTGATCTTGATTTTTTCTTTGGAATTGACTTGGTCATATTTATTAGGGAATTCAATGTGTAAAGTCATGCTGTGATATCCTACACGAACGGTTTGAGAAGTAGTCCTAGTTTCTCCATTGATATCCGTAATGTCAGCTGTTATTTCATAATTGAAAATGGGTGATCCAGAGGGTATTGCCGAAGGATCGGGGATGGCTTTGAAAACAATTTTAAAATTCCCTTTATCATCAGTTGTACTCGTTCCTTGAGAGATCTCTTGGGCAGCACTGTTGAAACCTCCATATAATTTACCCCAATACCACCAAGTTGGATATTGCATTTTTCGCTGGATACGGTAGCTTACTTTTGCATCGCTAATGGGAGATCCTGTATAGGAAGTAGCCGTTCCAGAGACCCATACCGAATCTTGTAATTTATAGGTTTTTGTAATCGGCTTAAAAGAAGCTTCGAAAGTAGGTCGTTTGTATTCTTCGACTAAAATAGTGGTGTTGCTATAGTTRAAATGGATGCGGTCTTGTTGGAGAAATACATTTGTATGTTCAGTCGATTCATTCACTTGTAGGGTGAATTTACCGTTSAGYCCATTCGAAGGAATTATAAATTCTCCGCTAAAWGAACCATATTCGTTCGTTTTTAAGGYKAGAATGCTTATTTTTTCTCTGTTTACATTKAAAAAAGAGACTGCTACATWCKCATTCGGAACTACAGATGATTTTTCTTCGTTACGTTGTAATAAAATCCCTTTAAAAAAYACGGTTTGTCCAGGTCTGTAGATGCTTCGGTCTGTAAATAGYTGTGGGCTRATATAAACTTGAGGACGTTCTTTKTTTRTAYKRGAAGTCYTTGTTTYKTTCAAATATCCAGTTCCAAAATAGGCGGTATCYTCTCCTTTTTGTACTTGATAAGTGATGTGTCTGTGGCTKCTTTGKGTTTTAAAATTGATAAAGCCCTGTTTGTTACTTATTAATGTTTTTTTGATAGGGTGGTTRTAGCGACYTGTATWRCTRTTRCTTATGGCTACGGTAGCTTCTGCAATMGCACTTCCATTATTTCTGTTTAGCACTTGAAACTGATGCCCAGAAGTGAAATTATTTTCTATAAGTACTAAATCAGTAGCTTGTAATAGGGCGTARGAATAAGTRTCYAAAGACGAATGTTCYGCGCTTTCWGCGATGATGAGGTATTGTCCATTTGAAAATGCAGGTACAATAATTTCYGTGCGATGCGCTTTGTAGTCTTCAAAGTTTTCGAGTATATTATTCCATGTTTTAGAAAYAACAAGTTTTTTGATGAAGGCTTTTTTATTGGAACTTGTTTTTAGCTGCTCTAATTTTTTAAAAGATTTTTGATCAATGGAATAGGCGGTAAGGTGTAATGATGTAATGTTTCTATAATCTATCGCCATAAAACTAGGTTTATTGATGGGGACATAAGATTCTAGTGTAATTCCTAAGGTCTTTTTTAGAATGTTACTTTTTAATTGTTGACAGCGTTTGCTTCCCAAGGATGTACTGTCTTTTTGTAGTACGGTATTACATATTTCCAATGCTTTTACACGGGGCTTGTTGTTATTTAATAAATGTGATGCCTGTCCATTATTATAAATGGATGCGAGCTCAAAAGCAATTAAACTATGCGCTTCCGTGTTTTTAAATGTTTCATAGTACGTTTGAATCGTATTAAAATAATGACGTTTTTTTTCATTAAATACCCCATACTGAGATACAAACTTTGTGCGTTCCAATTCAATTTGAACCAATGCATTTGGATGTTGGCTATAACTATGAAATTTAGAAAGTTCCTGGTAAATTTTTAAGGCATTATATTGCAATGCTTCTTTGTTGGGAGATGTTAAGTTAATATTATTGAATTTTTTATAGTCTCCTAAAAAGCGTTTATCATTGACTGTAAAATGTGCGCGTGGCTTGGAGATACTATTTTCGGAAGTTTTGTAAAAGTCCAAGGCATTGTGAGCAAGGAAATCAAACAAACTTGGACGATATTTTTTTGAATCAGGGCTTTGTTTTAAAAGGAGGTCTATTTCTTTTAAAGCTGTCTGTTGTAAGATAAGACCGTTTTGTAAGGAGTTTTGAAAATGAAGGTGAATTTCAGTAAAGAGTGTTTCTAAATCCCATGTTCTAAAATCTCCTTCAACTTTTTCCGCTGTTTTATTGCGTTGGTAAAATTGATAACGGTGCTGTTTAAAATATTGCCAATAAAGGGTCGCGAGTATGTTTTCCAAAATATTCTTTTGGGGACTGTTACTTTTTATGATTTCCTCCTTGAAATGCGTGATGATTTTCAGTTGTGCGTTCTCTTCTAAGGTCAGCATAAACTTTGATTGGTATAGTAAAGCCTTTACTAAATTTGCAGTGTTCTCTTCTGCACTTGCTTTTGCATAGATTTTCTCCACCTGAGTATTTGCAGATTTAGGGAGTCCCTCTTTTTCAAATCCATATACTTTTTCCCAGAGAGGTGTATATCTACTATTATTGTTTTGAGCGTAGATGCTGATACTACAAATGATACATAGGATACTTAGAAGGTTCTTGATTTTCATGCAAATTAATTAAAGTTAACTTTTAGGAATGTACTATCTTCAATAAAAGAATACGGGGAAACAGCCTCCGAATCGATGTTATTGCTTGTAGCAATCATTGTTCCAAAATGACTGTTTTTATAAGTGTAATTTAATTTTTTATCTAAGATACACCTAATTATAATGAGTGAGACCGTTATATTTAAAAGTGAATGTGCTGTTTGATTTAGGGAAAGGGGAATGCAGGGAGGTGCTAAGAACAAAATACGACTGATAAGACAATAGTTTTAGAAGTAGCGCATGTGTGTACGACTGAATATCAATCTGTTTTGGAGGGGGCTTTTAATGTTGTTTGTGTATGCGCTGTTTCTTGATTTTTGTACATTTGAATCGTAAAAAAAAACCTCAAATAATGACGCTCCATTTTTCTGATTTTAAAATCAAGATTGTTACAATGTTTATAAAACAATCTTTATTGATCATCTTCCTATTTACAAGTATTGTTGCTTTCCCTCAAATCAATACTTCCAATGATTTTAAAGATAAATATGAAGAATTTGATTTTTACGCAAGTCCAGATAAAACCAATAAACTATCACGTTTTTTTAGAAATCGCATAGACACAAGAATGCTTAAAGTGATTAAGTTTAAAGAAAAAGATTTACGAAAACAACGTGTCTTTTTAAGGTTTAGCTTAAATTCTGATAATGAGCCTGTTTATGTAAAAGTATCATCGCCATATTCTGAATTGAATACTAGTATTGAAGAAGCATTTAAAAGATACGATATTAAAAAACTAAACATTCCTGAGATAAATCCACTCAATGGCTATCTTTTACAGATAATTTCGATGGAAGGAAATACTGCTATTGTGAATTGTAATACCACTATTATATATGATAGATTTCCTGTTTTTGAGGGCTGTGAGTCGGTGACTAATTATGGAGCCATGCGAAAATGTATTAACAAGCAGTTAGAAAAACATATAGTAGCTACTATTTCTGCTACCGAACTTGAAAATGCGAAGGTGTTTGGAGCGGTGAAGTTATTCCCGAGGTTTAGTGTGAATGATAATGGGACTTTAAACATCATAAAATCGGTAGGCCCAACCAAAAACTTGACAAAGGAGTTAGATCGTATTATAGCCTTATTTCCAGGTGCTAAAACCCCCGCAATGCGAAACGGAAATCCGACCACTATTTTTATTAAGGGAAATGTAGTTTTGCAAGTAGGTTCTACGGCTAAAGATTATGAAGATAAAGTAATTCAATCAAAAAATAAAAGTTTAAAAACGGACAATGATTTAGCTCTTTATTTTAAGAAACATATTACGGAAAAGGAACTGAAAAACATTGCTTTTTTTAAAAAGCAGCAGGATATTAAAATATCCTTTGGAATCAATAAAAAAGGAAAACTAGTAGACGTAAAGACCACGCTTAGAAATATAAAAATGAACGCTAAATTGGTGCGATTGTTTAAGAAATATCCCTTAGAAAAACTGGAGATTACAGCAAGCGATATTAAAGCGTTGTATCGTTATACGATCATTACAAAAAGCGTGACCAAAAATGTGATTCAATGTAATGATAAGCCCAATGTAAGTGTATTTCCAGTGTTTAATAAAAAGTGTGATAAATCAACATCTGATAAAGCTTTAAGAAAATGTTTTACTGAGAATATTTCCGCGTTACTTAAAAAAAAATTTAACACTAAACTTGCAAATAAAACCAACTTAACAGGAAAGATAAGAATGATTGCTCTTATAAAAGTAGATAAACTGGGTGCTATTACTGTAAGCCACGTTAGAGCACCCAATCCATTTCTTTCCAACTGGATTGAGGAAACATTGAATGCAATGTCCGTTGTTTACAAACCTGGAGTTTTTAATGAGGAAATTGAGAGTACTAAAATAGGTGTTCCAATTGTTTTTAACCGTCGTTCTAATGCTAATAATTTTGAAACTGCAAAGACTTTTAGAACTAAGAAGCTACGTTACTAATACATAAGTATCACTGTTTTTAAAGGGGGGATAATTATAAATCCCCTTACAAATTAGCGGCTTAATTTCTCAAACTCAAAACCAATTTCAAGGGTTCCACCTTTAATGGACGCATTTAATTTGTCGCCATTTTTCCAATAGGTGATTGTGTTAGGGAAATCATTATTCAAGTTTTCACAACTAAATTTATCGTTGGAGAACATTATTATTTTAAATGAAGTAACATTTTTCTCTTCCGAAGTTTTTACTTGTAAAACCCAAGTGTTTTTTTTAACAAGCCTCATCTGTTCTTTTTGAATAGTATCATTCGCTTGCATGGTGAAACCTGTTCCAACATATTCTGTGTTACTAATTTTTGTCCAATTTTCAAAGGTTTTATTTCCTGGTTTATCATTATTTCGTTTCCATTTCCCAAGGAGCCAATCAAAGCTTTCATGGGTTTTTATGATGATAGGCGTGGAGGTTGATATGTTCCTGCTTTTATCGGTTTTAGACTGACATGAAACGATCAGCATCGCAATTAATAGGAAGAGTATTCTTTTCATTATTTTGTATTTGTTACTGTAGTTGAGGTTCAATATACGCCATTTTTAATGAAACATACAGTTCAATCGATCCTAACAACAGTTCAGTATTGTTTAGTTGCCTTCTTTTTGGATTCGCTTCATATTTACAGCACCAAAAACATAAAGAATGATACAATTTCAAGAAGTTTCTCTCGCCTATGGCGCGCGTCAAGTGTTTGAAAACGTGAATCTAACGATTCCAAAAGGAGCTGTTTTCGGATTGCTGGGGCCAAATGGAGCAGGGAAGTCTACAATGATGCATTTGTTGTCTGGTTTACTGCAAGCATCATCTGGGTCTGTTGTTGTCAATGGGATGAACATGAGCCATCATAAATTAAAAGCACAACAACTTATAGGGTTTGTTCCGCAAGAAATAGCCTTGTATGAAGAGTTTTCTGCAGTTGAAAACCTGCGTTTTTTTGGGAGTTTGTACGGCATAAAAGGGAAAACCTTGGAAGGGCGTATTTCAGAATTAATGGCATCGATAGGCTTGGAATCTAGGAAAGATGATGTATTAAAAACCTATTCAGGAGGGATGAAACGCAGAGTGAATATTGCGGCGGCATTATTACACAATCCATCGGTGGTTTTAATGGATGAACCTACTGTAGGTATAGATCCTCAGAGTAGAAATCGAATTTTTGAAATTATTGAAAAGTTACACCAACAAGGGGTAACGGTGCTCTATTCTACGCATTATATGGAGGAGGTAGAGCGATTGTGTTCTCAGATTGCAATCATGGATAAAGGAAAAATTTTAATTCAAGGAACACTGGATGATTTGCTGAAATCAGGAAAGAAAACGCATCAGATATGTATTTCATTTCAAGAAACTATAACGGATTTTAAGTTAAAATTACCCGTTACACATCACTGGAATAAAGAGGTGTTAGTTTTGAATTGTAATAAAGATGAAGCGCTGACGGCCGTGCTAAACACACTCAATTCATTGGGGCTTGAAATAGCTAATATTGATTTTTCACAACCCAATTTAGAACAATTGTTTATGGAATTAACAGGAACTAATTTAAGAGATTAATTATGATACGAACGATAGCAAACAAGGATATTAAATTGTTTTTAAAAGATAAAAAAGGGGTGCTGCTTACTTTTTTACTGCCCATAATACTCATCACTTTATTTGCCTTTGCATTTGGAGGTATAGGAAAAACAAGCCCTAAGATGTCGCAGATAAAATTACTCGTTTCTAGCCAACATTCGTCGAAAGAAATCACCAAATTTATAGATGATTTAAACAATGTCTCACAATTAATAGTGATAGAAAAACAGGTAGAGGAAGGGCTAGAATTAGTAAAAAAAGGAAGTTATGTAGCCCAATTAGTACTAGACACGGTTGTTGAGAACGGAAAGGCCATGTTAAAATACCAATTATTTGTAGACGCATCAAAAAGGATTCAAATTGGTTTTCTAGAAGGAATTTTACAACAGCATATTTCACAAGGTAAGTTGGCTGGTTTTTTTGAAGAAAAATTTGCTGGAATGCCGGTGAAATTAAAGAAAAAGATACAAAAGGAAGTCAATGATTCTTTTATGACCTCAGGATTAGAAGTTGTTTCTGTATTGAGACAGGATGCTAATAAAGACAATCTAGGATTGATACAAGCTGTGGCAGGAACCGCTATTATGATGTTGCTTTTTAGTATTGTAGCTATTGGGGGAGGATTACTCGACGAAAAAGAAAATGGCACATTTAAACGCTTATTAACGGCCCCTATAAAACCCATGCATTTACTATTGGGTAAATTATTAATGTCCGTATGTATAGGAGTGATGCAATTGTTTGTCATGTTTATATTTGCTTGGCTTGCTTTTGATTTACATATATTTAAAGACATTCCTTCCTTATTAGGGATGCTGTTTTGTACTGCTTTTGCCGTGTCTAGTTTCGGGGTGTTTTTAGTCTCTATTGTAAAAACTAGGGCCCAGTTAAATGGAATTTCAACGTTAATTATAATGATAATGTCAGCTTTAGGAGGTAGTATGATTCCTTTATTTGTGATGCCCGCTTTTATGCAAAAAATAGCTGTAGTGAGTTTAAATTATTGGGGGATTCAAGGCTTTTATGATATTTTCTGGAGAAACTTATCCTTTATAGATATTTTACCACGCATGCTTGTTTTACTAGGTATCGGTGTTGTAATGCTGTTAATTTCGATGCCTTTGTTTAAGAGGAATTTACGTCAGTTGGCTTAGCGGATGCTTAAAGAACGGTTCAGCTGCGACTATTGACAACTCAGTCGTTTATAGTTTTAAAAACGAAGGCATGGGTATATATTTGTATCAGTAAACAAAGCATAGGGGGGGCGATACAAAATTTAGATTATTTTCAGAAAAACCACTACCACCATTGATGTTTTAAAAAGATAGTATCTTCAATTAAAACATCCTTCCTTCATTGGTGATTGCGAGGAGGAACGACGTGGCAATCTAACTCTTGTTTTATGTATATTAAGTTGATTACTAGTTTCTTAAAAAAAACATAATTGGAGAGATTCATAAGAAAACCACTCGAATTGAGGCAGAAAAGGCTGCCACTCCCATTGGTTTTATTTTAAACTGATGTAAGTGTCATTATACGTATTGTAGATATGGTAAGATCAAAAATATTTCTTAAAGAATTTAGTTTGCCAAATCCGTATTTAAATCACTGATTTCGTACTATTAAACTAACAACTAACAACTAACAACTAACAACTAACAACCAGCAATCATGATCACATTTATCACCATTATTTTTCTACATCTCGGAGGAAGCAATCAAAATGAAATAGTTACAATTCAAAAAGGAAATACTATCCATGTTTCTATAGATAATGTAAGTTCTAATAGAGGGCAGGTATCGTTTGCTCTCTTCCAAAAAGATAATTTTTTGAAAAAACCAATTTCCCGTATCTATGTAGATATAAAAGATCATACGAGTGAAGTGGTATTTAAAAATATAGCTGTAGGAACGTATGCAATAGTTTGTTATCATGACGAGAATAATAACAAAAGGATGGATTTCGTAGAAAACGGGATGCCTTTGGAAGATTACGGAGTTTCAAATAATGTATTTAACTTTGGTCCGCCAGATTTTGAAAGCTCAAAGTTTGAACATGGAGAGGAAGCAATGAATTTGGAAATAAGGTTTTAATTGGAAAGCCGATTGTAGTTGAAATATTTTAACTTGCAGTTATAAAAATGATAATATAGCGTGATATGAACAAATGGTTTAAAAATATATTGTTCTGCTTTCTAATAGGAATTGTGATTCAGGTATTGGGAGTACTGATGTTTGGAGACTTTGATTTAAGGGTTGAGTATTTAGTAAAAACTTTTTTTATCTATCAAATGTATTCCTTTGTAATTGGGTTTTCTAATATGGGTTTATTTGCCTACTTAAATAGGAAACGGGGAGAGGAAGAGCTGACAAAGAAGCGGTTATTGTTAAATTTTGTGTATTCCATTGTGCTGACACTTATATGTTTGCTCTTACTGAATTTTGTGACATCCGTGCTGATTTTTGAAAATTCCTTGGATACTTTCGTGAAAAGGCAACGTCCAGAATATTATGTTTTTGGGATGATTATTTCAGTTATTATTATTCTTGCATTTCATTTGCTATATTTTTATAAAGAGTTAAATGAACGGAAAGTAAAAGAACATCAGATTGTTGCTAAAACGGAAACCGCCAAATATGAATCTTTAAAAAGTCAGATAGATCCACATTTCTTGTTCAATAGTTTAAATGTATTGACAGCATTAATAGGAGAGAATCCAGCACAAGCAGAAAAATTCACCACCAAACTTTCTAAGGTTTATAGGTATGTATTAGAACAAAAAAACAAAGACTTGATAAGCTTAGAAGAAGAGTTGAGTTTTGCCCGTGTCTATATGGATTTACTGAAAATGCGTTTTGAAGATGCGGTTGTGTTTTCTATTCCAGATAAGGTGAGTGATCCTGCTTTGAAAATTATGCCACTCTCCTTACAGTTGTTATTAGAAAATGCGGTAAAACATAATAGTGCCTCAGAGCAGACGCCTTTAAATGTAACCATAGAGGAAAAAGAGGGCTACTTAATTGTGAGTAATAATTACAATCCAAAATCGAGTATCGAAAAAGGAACGAAAGTAGGTTTGAAAAATATAATTGACCGCTATAATTTGATTACACAAAAGCAGGTGAAGGTATTAAAAAGTAATGCTCAGTTTATTGTAGAATTACCATTACTAACTAAAAAATCAAAAAAAATGAAAATTGTTGAAACTAACAATCAAAAATATATAAAAGCAGTCGAACGCGTTAAAGAAATTAAGAAATTTTACAGCGGTTTACTTTCCTATGTGGTAGTGATTCCTTGCTTGGTCTTTATATATTATAGGTATACTCCACATACTATTCAATGGTTTTGGTTTGCTGCTTTTGGATGGGGAATTGGTTTGGTTTTTCAATGGTTTAAAGCGTTTAGCTATCATCCGCTATTAGGAGGGGACTGGGAGGCTAAAAAGATCAGAGAATTTATGAACAAGGAGGAGCCTCACATGTGGGAATAATTAGATGCGATATGAAAGAAGCAAGCAAAGAAGCAACGTTTTTAAGAGCAAAAGAAAAGGTGAAGCAATTGAAGGAATTTTATACGCACGGGATCGTTTATGTCTGTGTAATAACATTTTTAATTATTTTAAATTTAATAGTTTCTCCTAGGTATTTATGGGTTGTTTTTCCAATGATAGGCTGGGGGATTGGCGTGTTTTTCCATGGACTAAGCGTTTTTAACGTTGAGGTTGTTTTTGGAAATAAATGGGAATCTCAAAAAATAAAAGAATTTATGGATAAGTCAAATTTTTAAAGCTAAAGCGATGAAGAAAACTACATTTACAGAAGAAGAACAGTACATACGAGCAAAAAAGAAAGTGAAGGAAATAAAGGGTTTTTATATTCACTTTGCAGTGTATCTTGCAGTGAACGGCTTTATATTTATCTCTCATTTTATGTCGGAAGGTAATTTTAGTTTTATTTGGGAATGGGAATCCTATGGAACTTGGTTTTTCTGGGGGATTGGACTCTTTTTTCATGGTTTTGGTGTATTTGGAATGGACTTCTTATTAGGAAAACAATGGGAAGAAAATAAGATTAAAGAGATCATGAACCGGGATAAAACGGAATATTGGGAGTAAATCAGGTATTAGATATTAATATTGACATAGTAATGTAAAATAGATTAAACAAAGCCATCATCAGTATGAATGTAGTAATTGTAGAAGACGAAAAACCAGCAGCAAGACGCTTAGAGCGTATGCTTAGTAAGTTAAATATGAATGTAATCATTTTGTTACATTCAGTAGAAAGTGCTATAAATTGGTTTAACACGAATGAGCATCCCGATATTATTTTTTTAGATATTCAATTGTCAGATGGCTTGTCCTTTGAGATTTTTGAAGAGATAGAGATTAAAAGTGCCATCATATTCACCACTGCTTATGATGAATACGCATTAAAAGCATTTAAATTAAATAGCATTGATTATTTGTTAAAACCGATTGATGACGATGAGTTGGAAACAGCAATTCAGAAATATTCAGCCTTACAAAATCAACAATCGGCCGTAAAAATAAACGAACTCAAAGCATTATTACAACCTACGATAGCCACTTATAAATCCCGTTTTTCAGTGAAAATAGGACAACATATAAAATTGATTCCTGTCCAAAGTATCGAATGTTTTTATTCGGAAAACAAGAGTACTTATATGTATACCAATAATAAGCGTAGTTATTTGATTGATTTACCATTGGAACAATTGACGGAATTATTGGATCCCGAATTGTTTTATCGTGTGAATAGAACCTATTTTGTAAATATCAATTATATCCAAGATATTATATCTTATACAAACAGTCGCTTGCAGTTAAAATTAGATGCTTATTCCGAGGAAGCTATTATAGTGAGTAGGGAACGGGTGAAAGATTTTAAAAACTGGTTGGATAGTTAAGAGGTTTGTTGTAAAATTTCGGCAGTCCAGGTTGTCCTGGTTGTTGGGGTAAATTGTAATTCTCACTTAGGCTTAAAGAGATGTTCATTTTTTCTTCTTAGACCAATTCCATAACGATGGGGGTTTAGAAGATGAATAGTATAAGAATATATTTGTTCATACTAATATATGTTTAATCAAAATGGTATTGCAGGGGTACATCTCGTGATAAGCTACTCCTTATATATATACCATATAGTCGAAATCCTGTAGAGACGCAATGCTTTGCGTCTCCCTTTACAATCCACCGAAGCACAAATCGAATTCACCCCAATGTTGGGGTAGGGGAGAATAGCATTCGCCCTAATACAGTAGTAAATGCGAATCTCAGTTCACATCAATAACAATTCTTAAAATAATTACACCATCCAATACGCACAATATCAACCAGTAAGAACGCGTAAGGGCGAATCACAATTCGCCCCAATAAAAATAATCAAATTTCCCCCTTGCAGAACAAATAAAACAACCTATA
>NVRM01000074.1 GCA_002400885.1 Flavobacteriaceae bacterium | reverse complement strand
CTCGAGATTTCTTAAGGTATATTTAAGAATTTATGCGTCTGTAACGATATTTTCCACTGAGGGTTTTTCATTACATAATCTACGATAAGGGGTGTCATTTTATCTTTTTTACTCCATTCAGGTTGTAGGTACAATTCACAATGGTCAGAAACTTTTGCTGCTTGTTCTTCTGCAAATTTAAAGTCACTCATATTGTAAATAATTGCCTTTAGTTCATGGGCTGCTTTGAGTACATGGTCTAGTGGTAGTTTTGTTTTTTTAGGAGATAAACAAATCCAATCCCAAGTCCCAGAAAGCGGATAAGCACCTGAAGTCTCAATATGGGTTTTTAAGCCTTTAGACTGTAAAGATTTTGTGATATAATCCAGGTCCCACATCAGTGGTTCTCCTCCTGTAATAACCACAGTTTCTGCGTGGGAAGCGGCATTTTTAATTACGCTATCTACCATGGTAGCAGGGTGTAATTTTGCATTCCAACTCTCTTTTACATCGCACCAATGGCATCCAACATCACAGCCTCCAATACGGATAAAATAAGCTGCTTTTCCTGTGTGGTTTCCTTCACCTTGAATGGTGTAAAATTCTTCCATTATTGGTAACATCAATCCTTCTGCCAATAATGTTTCCTGTGATTTTTCTGTCATGGCGCAAAGATACATAAAGCTAAGTGACATTTGTTAGGATTATTTAGGCAAACAATTTTAATATGTGTGATTTAAGTGTATTTTTATGAAAAATTTATGCGATGAGTAGAACGGAAGACTTTTTTAAGCACATTACAGAAGGATATCAGACCAAAGGCGATTTTATAACCATGGGTGCTGCCATGTTAGATGGCACTACTGTAAAAGATGCTTTTGTGAAAATACCTTTAAAAACCTTAAACCGTCATGGTTTAATTGCTGGGGCCACCGGAACTGGTAAGACCAAGACATTACAGGTGATGGCAGAAAATTTGTCCGAAAAAGGGGTTCCCGTTTTACTGATGGATATCAAAGGAGATTTGAGTGGTTTGGCACAACCAAGTCCTGGTCATGCTAAAATCGACGAGCGGCATGCAGCCATAGGACTTCCTTTTGATGCTAAGAAATTTCCAGTAGAAATCTTGACCATTTCCGATCAAGAAGGAGTGCGCTTGCGAGCAACGGTTTCAGAATTTGGACCTGTCTTACTCTCACGTATTTTAGATTTAACAGACACTCAAAGTGGGATTGTTTCGGTATTATTTAAATATTGTGACGACCGTAAATTACCCTTGTTAGATTTAGCAGATTTTAAAAAAGTATTGCAATTTTCTACCAATGAAGGCAAGGAGGAAGTACAAAGTGAATACGGTAGGATTTCAACAGCAAGTACAGGTTCTATATTGCGTAAAATAATTGAATTAGAACAACAAGGTGGGGATTTGTTTTTTGGAGAACGTTCCTTTGAAGTGGAGGATTTAACAAGAATAGACGATCAAGGAAGAGGGCTTATTTCGATTTTAAGGTTGACAGATATACAAGATAGACCTAAGTTGTTTTCCACTTTTATGCTGCAATTATTAGCGGAAATATATGCTACTTTTCCGGAACAAGGAGATAGTGAACAACCAGAATTGGTGATATTTATAGACGAAGCACATCTTATTTTTAAAGAAGCCTCGAAAGCATTAATGTCTCAAATAGAGAGCATCGTGAAATTGATTCGTTCTAAAGGAATAGGCTTGTTTTTTGTAACCCAAAACCCAAAGGATATTCCAGAAGATGTATTGGCTCAGTTGGGCTTGAAAATTCAACATGCTTTGCGTGCATTTACGGCAAAAGATAGAAAAGCGATTAAATTAGCCTCGGAAAATTATCCAGATTCGGACTATTATAAAACGGACGAATTATTGACGGAATTGGGGACAGGAGAGGCCTTAATTTCTGCCTTGAACGAAAAAGGAAGGCCTACACCATTGGCGGCAACTATGTTGAGAGCGCCTATGAGTAGAATGGATATTTTAAGTAAAAAAGAGTTGAAACAATTATTGGACAATTCGCGATTGGTCGCAAAGTACAATAATGTGGTGGACAGAGAAAGTGCTTATGAATTGTTGAATAAAAAAATAGCAGCCATTCATAAAGAGGAGGATAAGATCGCAAAAAAGAAAGAGAGTGCATCCAAAAGTACTCGTTCGAGCTCACGAAGAAGAAGTACTAGAATGAATCCACTATTGAAAATTGTGACCAGTGCTACCTTTATTAGAGGCGTTTTGGGAATATTAAAACGAGTAATGCGTTAAAAAAGGCTGTAATTGTAAATAAAATCGCATTTTTGACGTTCATAAAACTGAAACCATTTTAAAATAACCAATGTTTATATTTAAAAAAATAAGCCCATTTATAATTGCAGCTATATTATTTGTGCAATGTAATGGAAATAAGTCTTTTGAGATTTCAAAAGGACAAGTAGGAAATATTCATGCAGGAACTACCGTACAGGAATTAGATGCATTATTTGCTTCCGACTCCTTAGTGAAGATTCTAAGTGAAGGTGATTTAGGTGATGAAGCGAGTCAATATTTCGCGGAAGACGATCAATATTTTGTATTTTCTAAAGTAGAAAAAAAGAAATTATTGGAAATTGAACCTGTTACTCAACATGATTCTTTATCTACCATTAAGAGTATTCAAATTTTTGACCCGCGTTTTAAAACGGTAAACGGAATTGGATTGCATTCTACATTTGAAGAGATTAATGCGAATTGTAAGATCAACAAAGTAGAAACGACATTTACGTCTGCTATTTTATTTATTGATGAGTTAAATGCAACCATTGTTATTGATAAATCGGAACTAGGGATTAAAGATTTTAGTCTTCAAAAAGTGACGTTGGATCAAATTCCAAACTTGGCAAAAGTAAAATATTTTACGGTTTGGTTTGATTGAGATATCGCCGAAATGTAACTGAAATGTAACTGAAAAAAATCCCGTTTTGAATATTTCAAAACGGGATTTTTTTATGAATTATAAGTTATTGGCTGTAAATTACTCGTTGTTGTGATAATTTATGAGGATAAGATTTTTTTTATCTACATATATTATACTTTTTTTACGCCAGTATCAAGAGTCCTAGTTCCTATGTCAAAACGTCTTGTATCTAACATTGGTTAGTCACGACGTTCACAGGCTAATATGGTGTTCTTAAGTAACATTGCGATGGTCATTGGACCTACGCCTCCCGGTACAGGAGTAATGAATGCTGCTTTTGGACTCACACTTGCAAAATCTACATCTCCAGCCAAACGATAACCACGTTTTTTTGTTGCATCGTCCACACGTGTAATTCCTACATCAACAATTGTAACACCATCTTTCACCATGTCTCCAGTTAAAAACTCTGGAATACCTAGTGCTGCAACGATAATGTCGGCTTGTAAACACAATTCTTTTAAATTGTTAGTTCTACTATGAGCTACGGTAACAGTGGCATTTCCAGCAGGACGTTTTTGACTCATTAAAATACTCATTGGGCGTCCCACAATGTGGCTACGACCAATTACGACTACATGTTTACCTGTTGTTTCTACCTTGTAACGTTCTAGTAATTCTAGAATCCCAAATGGAGTTGCAGGTAAAAAACAAGGTAAATCTAAGGCCATTCTTCCAACATTTGTAGGATGAAATCCATCCACATCTTTGTCCGGATTTACGGCCATCAATACCTTTTGTTCGTCTATATGTTTAGGCAAAGGTAATTGAACAATAAACCCATCAATATCTGGGTTATTATTCAATTCTTCAATTTTTTCTAACAAAACAGCCTCTGTTGTTTCAGCAGGTAAGTCCAATAAGGTGGAGTTAAACCCAACATATTTACAGGCTTTTACTTTGCTGTTTACATAGGTCATACTTGCGCCATCGGTACCTACTAAAATAGCTGCTAAATGAGGTGTTTTTTTACCCGCAGTGTTTCGTAAGTCTACACTTGCTTTAATTTCTTCTTTTAAATCGTTCGAGGTTTTTTTACCGTCAAGTAATGTCATTTGTTAGTGTGTATAGTTACTATTTCATGTTTTTCATCATCTGCATCATCTTACGGCCTCCTCCGCCTTGCATCATTTTCATCATTTTACTCATTTGATTGAATTGCTTCATCAACTGATTTACTTCTTGAACTGAAGTTCCAGAACCTTTTGCGATACGTTTTTTACAACTAGCGTTAATGCTGGTTGGTGTACTACGTTCAGAAGGCGTCATAGAGTGAATGATCGCTTCAATTCCCTTAAATGCATCATCATCTATATCTACATCCTTCATTGCTTTTCCAGCTCCAGGAATCATTCCAATCAAATCTTTCATGTTACCCATTTTCTTGATTTGTTGGATCTGCTGTAAGAAATCATCAAAACCAAATTGATCTTTCGCAATTTTCTTTTGAATTTTTCTAGCTTCTTCCTCGTCGTATTGTTCTTGGGCACGCTCCACTAAAGAAACAACATCTCCCATTCCCAAAATACGATCGGCCATACGGTTTGGATGGAAAATATCAATGGCTTCCATTTTTTCCCCAGTACCGATAAATTTGATAGGCTTGTTTACAACCGTTTTAATAGTCAAAGCGGCACCACCACGGGTATCACCATCTAACTTGGTTAAAACTACACCGTCAAAATTAAGAATATCATTAAAGGCTTTAGCAGTATTTACTGCATCTTGTCCTGTCATAGAATCCACTACGAATAGTGTTTCCTGTGGTTGTACAGCCTTGTGAATATTTGATATTTCTGTCATCATTGCCTCATCTACGGCTAAACGACCTGCGGTATCTATAATTACAACATTAAACCCATTTGCTTTGGCATGTTTAATTGCGTTTTCAGAAATTTGAACAGGGTTTTTATTTTCCTCTTCAGCATAAACTTCTACACCTATCTGTTCTCCAACAACACGTAATTGCGTAATTGCTGCAGGACGATACACATCACAACCAACTAATAAAACGTTTTTAGATTTTTTGGTTTTTAAGAAATTGGCCAACTTTCCAGAAAAAGTAGTTTTACCAGAACCTTGTAAACCTGACATTAAGATAACAGTAGGACTCCCTCCTAAATTGATGCCTACAGTTTCACCACCCATTAATTCGGTCAGCTCATCTTTTACCAATTTCACCATTAATTGCCCTGGATTTAACGTAGTTAATACGTTTTGTCCCATGGCTTTATCTTTTAGCCTGCTGGTGAAATCTTTGGCAATTTTAAAGTTAACATCGGCATCCAAAAGAGCTCTACGAACTTCTTTTAATGTTTCAGCTACATTAACTTCTGTAATTTTTCCGTGCCCTTTTAATACATGTAGGGCTTTGTCTAGCTTATCACTTAAATTATTAAACATAAAATATCGCTTCGTTTTTTAGAATCGCAAAGGTACTAAATTGCTACTAAAATTGTTAGCTGATTTTTAGAAAACAAGGAATTTATTTTTCAAATTTTCTGTGTTGCTACTCTTTTGATTTGTTTTTAGGAATAGAAAGTGGTTTCCATTGGTTATTTTGAACCATTTTACCAATATAAATCAACTGTCCAATATGATATGAATAATGAGAAATCTGTCTGTTGATCGCCTCTAAAACCGTCTGTTTTTCGGATCGTATATGTATATTCAAGCCTAACTTGTCGGGTGATAAATTATCCGTAATTTGAAATAAACAGTACCAACCTAATTCCCAAATTTCAATTATTTCTTCTTTAGTTGCTGTCGATATTTCGAATTCAGCATCTCTTGTTCTCCATGGTTTTTCGCCGTCTTCTGTATAAAAATGGGTCCATCTACTCAGCATGTTTCCGGAAATATGTGCTACAATAGTGGCGATACTGCTACTCTCGGTATTGTATTTAAAATGAAGCTCTTTTTCTGTAAGTCTTTTTAAAACAGCGGTTCCTAAGCGTTTTGTCTCTTTAAATTGATATTGAATGTTTTGGATGTAGTTCGTTGCAATGGACATGGATGGTTCGTGTTTTAGTACTTGGTTTATTGTGTTTTTTTTAAATGGTTTTCTGAATTCAAAAAAAACTTTGCAGAAGCTCCTTAATTGTGTGCTTTCCTGTGGAACGCTGGAGGTAGACAGGGTGTTTGCTTTCTAGAAGTAAAAACAGTTTTTTATAATTGTTTTTACCTTACTGTTTTACTGAATGCAGTTGTTAAAAGAGGGGAGATTTCAAAAGTTTTTCTTGTTTGAGTAGCTGGTTGTTTAAAAAAAAACCGCTTGGTGGAGGTCGTTTTTTTTGTGACAGCTCATTTATTTGAGCGCAGTCGGTAAACGAGATCGTTTCTACTCTTTTAGAAGAAGAATCTCTTGATAATAGTTGAAAAGTAGCATTGATTCCTGCCGATTTAAAAAAGAAAAGGTGGATGGCTCATAAAAGGAGGCATGACACCGAGCATTTTCCATTTCCTTTTTTCTTGAATAGAAGTATGGCTGTTTTTAATATTTAGTACTAAATATTCTCAAATTTGGCTGTAAAAAAGGGAGGCGCATTATTTTAAAATACGGTGCGATATCGCCATTCTTTTGTATTGATCGTAGTCCTGGGACTAAGCTTCTAAAAAATCACCCCAAATAAGAACATTAAATAATTATGTTGAAAACTAAACAAAACCTAAATACTTGGGGTGACCTGTTATTTTTTTTTGAATGTAATTGACGAGGTATTTATACAATACCTTTTTCCAGTCGTTTCTTGTGGTCCATCGTCAAAAATATGACCTAAATGACTGTCACAAGATGCGCAAATAATCTCGGTGCGAATCATGCCATGGGTCACATCCTTTATATAGGTGACTGTTCCTTCAATGGCATCGTCAAAAGAAGGCCATCCACAGTGTGACTCAAACTTACTGTTGGATGCAAATAATTGAGAATTACAGGCATTACAGTGATAGGTTCCTTTTTCAAAATGACTTGTATATCCTTCTTGGCTAGGTTTGTCTGTCCCTTTTTCTCTTAAAACATAGTATTCCTGAGTACTCAATTCGGATTTCCATTCGGATTCCGATTTTTTAATTTTTTCTGTCATTTTTTTTATAGTGTTTTTTTGAGCACTCACTTGATAACTTATCAATAAGAGTATGCAAATAGAGATTAATTTATTCATTGGTTTTAGCTTAAATAATCGAGAATTTTAGCAATAACCTTTTCATCTTTCAAAATACGTCTATGTCCGAGATTTTGAGTGATGATAAGTTCACTGTCTTCTAAGTTTTGTCGAATATTTTTGGAAGAACTTACAGGAACATCTGTATCATTTTCATCATGAAAAACCAGGGTAGGAATTTTCACCTCTTTGGCGGAGATATTCCCAGAATAATTTTCGATATCAAAGCTTAAAATATCAAAGAAAATACGTTTCATACGTGTACCAATTACTGGTTTCAATTTCATTTTCTCTACAAACATTTTTATGATATCGTTGATGCTGTCACCAGCACCTAAAATAACTAATTTTTTAATGCGAAACCCTTCTTTTACGGCACTTAATAAGGCCATAGCACCTAAGGAATGCCCAATTGCTGCTTCAAAGGGTCCAAATTCTTTTTCTAATTGATGAATGCAAGAGACAAACTCCGGCATCATGGTGGTTTTTGTGGCGGATTTTCCATGGGCAGGAGCATCAAAACTGATGGTCATGTACCCTTGGGCTAATAAAGCATCCGCAATAGAGACTAATTGAGTACCGCGTCCAGACCATCCATGGACGAGCAATATTTTTTTAGAAGCCTTTCCGTAACTATACACTCGGATGTCCTTTTTTAAGGATTTTATATGGACGGTTTGCTGTTTCGATTGTTTGTCCATATCCAGTTCGTGCTTCGGAGTTTTATAGCGTATCGGTTTTTTAAATAAATAAATAGCGAATTTTGTCGCGAGGGCCGGAGATATAAACTGCAGGACTCTTGCAATAAATAAAATCGGTTTTGGAACGCTATTTGCATCAGTATATTTTGTATTTTCGTTGGTTGACATCTGTGTTTTTATTTTGGTGGTAAATATATAATTTGTACATTAAAAAAAAAAACATAAAATTCACAAGTTGGAATTATTAAGGATTATTTGTATTGTTGCAATTAATGGTATAAATAATTAAAATATTAAAAAAAGAAAGTTATGAAAAGATTGATCTCCCTGTGCCTTGTTGCACTGATGATGTATGGTTGTAGTACCGTACCAATTACCGGAAGAAAAAGAATTAATTTTGTAAGTGATGCCCAAGTGCTTCCTACTAGTTTTGCCCAATATCAAGGGTTCCTAAAAGAAAATAAATTATCTACGGATGTTTCAAAATCTGCCGAGATTAAAAATGTAGGGGCGAAGATTTCTAAGGCTGTTGATCGGTTTATGAGAGCCAATGGAATGACTTCCGAAGCAGATAGCTACCGTTGGGAGTTTAATTTAATCGAAGATGAAACGATCAATGCATGGTGTATGCCAGGTGGAAAGGTGGTTTTTTATACCGGAATTTTACCGATGTGTGCAAATACAGATGGAATTGCTGCGGTAATGGGACATGAAGTAGCGCATGCTTTTGCCAAGCACGGACAAGAGCGAATGAGTACTGGAACCTTACAACAGTTAGGTGGAGTAGGAGTGATGTTGGCAACCGGGAATAAAGATCCTAAAAAAGCACAAATGTGGAATATGGCATTTGGGATAGGTTCTAAATTAGGAATGTTAGCTTTTAGTAGGTCTCATGAAAATGAAGCAGATAAATTAGGGATGGTCTTTATGATTATGGCTGGTTATCAACCTCAAGAGGCTGTAAATGTTTGGATTCGTATGAGTCAAAGAGCAGGAGCCGGAAGTGCACCGCCACCATTTATGAGTACACACCCTTCTAACGAGTCACGAATTAAAAATTTAAGAGCGTACATGCCGGAAGCTACTGCATTGGCGAAGAAGTTTAATGCACAGATGTTACGGAATTAAGCAGGTGATTAGAATTTAGTTTATTTAGCTCCTATTAAGCGAGAAACACTATATTGAGCCGTCCAAAAATGGGCGGCTTTAATATGATAACTATGTTAGAAAGAGGGACTAAGAAATTAATCAATGCCTGGGCTTTTTACGATTGGGCGAATTCCGTCTACTCCTTAGTGATAAGTACCGCTGTTTTTCCTATTTATTATGCTGCGGTAACAAAAGATGACAATGGAATTGTACATTTTTTGGGAACCGATTGGAACAATACGACCTTGTATTCGTATGCCCTTGGTTTCTCCTTTTTAATCGTCGCATTATTATCACCTATATTATCCGCAATCGCAGATTATACCGGGAATAAAAAACGTTTTATGCAGTTTTTTTGTTTCATGGGGTCATTTTCTGTGGGAATGCTTTACTTTTTTGAAGGCAAAGACACGCTGTGGATAGGAATTGTTTTTACCATTTTGGCAAGTATCGGTTTTTGGGCAAGTCTCGTTTTTTACAATGCGTATTTACCTGAAGTAGCCTTACCTGAACAGCAAGATAGTGTAAGTGCTAAAGGATTTATATATGGGTATATTGGGTCTGTATTACTACTAGGATTTAATTTATCCATGGTAATGAAGCCAGAAATATACGGGATTACGGAAGGAACGTTGCCTTCTAGAATTTCCTTTGTGATGGTGGCCATTTGGTGGTTGGGTTTTGCTCAGTTTACCTTTAAGAGGTTGCCGAATAATGTGTATCATAAAAAACCAGAAAAAGAGTATATTTTTAAAGGATTCAAAGCCTTAAAAGGAATTGTGAGTGATATTAAAAAGCAATATGAACTCAAAATATTTCTAATGGCCTTCTTTGTCTATAGTATAGGGGTGCAATCGGTGATTTTATTGGCGAGTATTTATTTTTCGAAAGATTTAAATTTAGAAACCAGCGATTTGATCATTACCATATTAATTATGCAATTGCTAGGGATTGTAGGTGCTTACTCGTTTTCGAGGTTATCAGATAAGATTGGGAATATTAAATCCTTGAAAATCACTATTATTATATGGTCTGTAAGTTGTTTTGCTGGCTATTTGTTGGAAAAAAGTGATCCATCACTGTTGTTTAAAGTATTTGCTTTAGGAGCTTTGTTAGGACTAGTTTTGGGAGCAATTCAATCATTATCCAGGTCCACTTACTCTAAGTTACTGCCGGAAAACACAGAGAGTCATGCTACCTATTTTAGCTTTTTTGATGTGACAGAAAAAATTTCTATTGTTATAGGAATGGTCCTTTCAGGGATTGTCGCCTCTTACACCAATTCATTAAAATTATTTATTTTAATTCTCGGAGTCTTTTTTATTGGAGGATTTATTATATTGAGTTTTATGAAAAGTACTAAACACGTAAAGTAACACAACATTGAAAATCATCAATACATATATCATTTCATCCGAAGAAGTAGGCATGCGTTTTAATGCATATTGCGAGGGGTTTATTGAAGAATTCCCTTCTAAAAGTGGAGTTAAAAAAGCCATTTTAAAAGGAAAACTACGTTTAAACGGTCGCTTTTCCAAAGGGGATGTTTGGATGCAGAAAGGAGATGCTATTACGGTAGTAGATTTAGAACTCAAACCTCCCAAGGTTTTCAAATTAGTATTGGAAGTTTTGTATGAGGATGCATTTATGGCGGTTGTAAATAAGCCTGCAGGTGTTACTGTGAGTGGAAATCAGTTTAAAACCATTGTAAATTGTTTGCCTTTTAATTTAGAAGTATCTACCGAAAAAGATGCACTTCCTTGGCCTTTACCAGTACATAGATTGGATAATTTGACAAGTGGAGTGTTACTGATTGCTAAAACTAGAAAAGCGAGAGTTGTTTTAGGGCAATTATTTGAAGATAAAAAGATTCAAAAGACCTACCATGCCTTGGTGATGGGACGTTTGGAAGGAGTGGGGATAATGGATGATGATATCGAAGGAAAGAAGTCTAAGACGGCCTTTAAATCGGTTGAGATAGTTCCTTCCTTACAAAACGATTTTCTAAGTTTGATGGAACTAAGTCCATTCACAGGGCGAACACACCAAATTAGAATTCACTTGGCAACCTTAGGTTTTCCTATTTTAGGGGATACGTTATACGCTGAAAAAACCTTACAGCATAAGGGATTGTTTTTAGTAGCGACTAAAATTAGTTTTCTTCATCCGATCCTAAATGATGAAATTTGCATCGAAATGCCCTTGCCTTCCAAATTTAAGAATCGCATGCAAAACGAAAAAACACGTTGGGATCGCTTCCATACGCAGAATTAACATTTTTTAGCCCTTTCTGGGCTTAAAAAAACAGTTAAAATTAGGTGATTTTATCATGTATTAAAGGTGAAATAGCCCCTTTTCGAAAAATAAATTGTTAAATAACTAACAATTTTCTGTTTCAATATCAATCCATAACCAGAATGATGGCTCTCTAAAACGCTAGTACTATTACGTTTTAGAGAGCTGTTAAGCTTTTTTTTGCTCCTTTGTTTTCGCTATAAAAGTAACACTTGTAACGAATGGGGGACATTTTCTGTATTCATAAAATTTTTATGAATAATGTAATAAAAAACAGAGAAATAGCCGAAAAATAGTGGATTCTAGATGTGTCCAGGTGGTAATTATTAAATAATGATTAAAACAACTGTTTTATTTGCTTTGAAACTAGGTTTGTAGTAGGCATTGTGTATGATATTTGTCATATTAATTACCTAGGCTAATGGTATATTTGATTAGTAAAACAAGTAGAAAATAAACGTAAAAAAGTAGTAGTTAAAAAAAAGTGAGTGTAAGAAATATCACTCCAATAAAACAGAAAAATTACAGTTTAATTTTTGTAAAAGACCCCAATAAATCAACTCTCCGTGAGGAATCTATTATTGGTTTTTACAAAACAAACGAAAAGCAATAACTAAGAACACATGAACGTAGCAGAAAAAATAGCTTTATTAAAAAGCAAGCGAGAGCAAGTGCTAGAACTAGGTGGTGAAACACGCGTTGAAAAGCAACACAAAAAAGGTAAATTAACAGCCAGAGAGCGTGTTAATTTATTATTTGACGAAGGAACTTTTCGTGAAATCGACGCTTTTGTAAAACACAGATCTACGAATTTCGGAATGGAAAAAGTAGCCATTGAATCTGATGGTGTTATCGTAGGATACGGTAATATTAACGGAAGACCTGTTTTTGCATATTCTCAAGATTTCACTTCTAGAGGTGGATCATTAGGAGAAAAGCATGCAGAAAAAATCTGTAAGATTATGGATTTAGCTGTAAAAGCTGGTGCACCAGTAGTTGGATTAAACGATTCAGGTGGAGCACGTGTAGAAGAAGGAGTAGATGCATTAAAAGGATATGGAGATATTTTCTTCCGTAACTCTAGAGCATCAGGGGTGATTCCACAAATTTCTGCAATCATGGGCCCTTGTGCTGGTGGAGCAGTATATTCACCTGCAATGACCGATTTTATCTTTATGGTAAAAAAGACGAGTCATATGTTTATTACCAGTCCATATGTTATTAAAACAGTGACTGGGGAAGAAACTACTTTTGAAGAATTAGGAGGTGCTATGGCACACAATTCAAAAAGTGGTAATGCACAATTTGCTTGTGAGAATGATGAAGATACTATCGAGCAAATCCGTGAATTGTTAGAGTTCTTACCAAACAACAATATGGAAGGTGTTCCTGCAGTTGAAATGGACGATACTCCAGACAGACTTTGTGAAAAATTAGATACGATTATTCCAGACGACGCCAAAAAACCTTATGATATGAAAGAGATCATAGAAGAGGTATTGGATGAAGGAGAATTTTTTGAAATTCACCGTTATTTCGCTGAAAATTGTATTATTGGGTATGGTCGTTTAAACAACCAAACAGTTGGTATTATTGCCAACCAACCAATGTTCTCTGCAGGATGTTTAGATATTGATGCTTCAGATAAAATTAGTCGTTTTATCAGAACATGTGATGCCTTTAATATTCCTTTAGTAACATTTGTAGATGTACCAGGATACTTACCAGGTGTAGATCAAGAATTAGGTGGAATTATCCGTCACGGAGCTAAATTATTATGGAGTTATGCTGAGGCTACAGTGCCTAAGTTAACCGTTGTGGTTCGTAAGAATTACGGAGGTGCATATATAGCTATGAGTTCTAAGCACGTGGGGGCTGATATGGTTTTCGCATGGCCAACTGCAGAAATTGCAGTAATGGGAGCTAAAGGAGCTGTAGAAGTAATTTCTAATTACAGAAAAGAAATTAGTGAAGCAGATGACAAATTAGCGAAGATCCAAGAAAAAATTGATGAGTACGAAACTGCATTTAGTGTACCATACCTTGCAGCAGAAAGAGGTTACGTGGATGAAGTAATTCTTCCAAGTGAAACAAGAGAACGTTTAATCTCTGCCTTGACAATACTTTCAACTAAAACGGAAATATTACCTGCTAAAAAACACGGAAATATTCCTCTTTAAACTAACTATTATGAATTTATTAGCAAAAAAGAAACGTGCGGCTGCCATCGCGGTAAGTTGTTACCTTCAACAAATGGAGGAGGAAAAACAACCAGTGAGTGTGGATGCATGGAGAAACGCAGGAATCCAACGGATAATGCTTGGTAAACAAGTAGTATTTAGAAAAGGAAGAATCGTAGGGCAAAAGAATTTATAAGCAACAATACAATAACAAATTATCATGATATACGATAAACACGGGTCATTAGTAATGACTGAAACCAACTATAGCGTAGACAGACCAAAAACAGCGAACCCAATCAAAATTCAAGATTTAAGTTTCCGTGATGGTCACCAGTCTTTATTCGCAACCAGAGGAAGAACAGAAGATATGCTTCCTATTGCTGAGCAAATGGACGAAGTAGGATTTCATGCCATTGAAACTTGGGGTGGAGCTACTTTTGACACCATGCACCGTTACTTGGGTGAAGATCCATGGGAGCGTTTAAGAGTGTTGAAAAAACACATGCCTAAAACGCCTTTCTTTATGTTGTTACGTGGTCAAAACGTAGTAGGATATAGAAACTATGCAGATGATGTTGTAGAAAATTTTGTACAACGTGCCTGTGATAATGGTGTGGATATCTTTAGATGTTTTGATGCTTTAAACGATTACCGTAACTTTGAAAC
>NVRM01000073.1 GCA_002400885.1 Flavobacteriaceae bacterium | reverse complement strand
TGGAAGGAAAAATTCTTATTGTAGATGATAATAGAGGGGTGTTGAGTGCTTTAGAATTACTATTGCAGGCAGAGTACAATACCATTACTACGACGTTTACTCCGAATAAAATCACCTCTATTGAAGGCTTAAAAACATACGATATCATTTTATTGGATATGAATTTTTCGGCGGGAGTCAATACAGGTAATGAGGGATTTTATTGGCTGAGAAGGTTAAAAGAGTTGGCGCCAGATTGTCCAGTTATTATGATGACAGCCTATGGAGGGGTTGAACTTGCAGTAAAAGCACTTAAAGAGGGAGCGGTTGATTTTATTTTAAAGCCCTGGGACAATAAAAAAATGTTGGCAACAGTACATTCTGCTTATCAATTGGGAAAATCGCGACGTGAAGTAAGTACGCTAAAACGAAAAACAACGAATTTAAAAAACATTATAAATCAACAGAAAAAACAACTTATTGGTACTTCTCCCGCAATAACGTCGGTCTTAAAAATTACGAGAAAAGTTGCAAATACATTAGCGAATGTTCTGGTTACCGGAGAAAATGGTGCAGGAAAAGAATTGATAGCAAAAGAAATTCACGATTACTCTGATAGAAAAGAGGAAGTAATGATTAGTGTTGATATGGGAGCCATCCCAGACTCTCTTTTTGAAAGTGAATTATTTGGGCATGTAAAAGGTGCTTTTACAGATGCCAAAGAAGATAGGGCAGGGAAATTTGAAATAGCGCATAAAGGAACCTTGTTCCTAGATGAAATAGGAAATGTTCCACTGCATCTACAATCAAAACTTTTAAAAGCCATTGAGCAAAGAGAAATTGTACGTATTGGATCGAATACGACAATACCTATTGATATCCGATTGGTTTGTGCGACCAATTGTGATTTAAAAACCATGGTAGAAGAAGGGTTGTTTAGAGAAGATTTACTGTATAGAATTAATACGATACATATTGAAGTGCCTCCGCTGAGAGATCGGGGAGAAGACATCCTTTTGTTAGCTGATTTTTTTCTTAAAAAATACAGTGATAAATATGGGAAAAAGGATCTGAAAATCCATAAATCCGTTCAAAAAAAATTATTAAAATATCCCTGGCCAGGTAATATTAGAGAACTACAACACGCAATGGAACGAAGTGTTATATTAAGCGAAGGGAATTTGTTGACTTCCGACGATTTTTTATTAAATCACCGGACCTCTAGTCGTTCCACTCAAAATGATATTACGATAGACGAAATGGAAAAAAATATGATTGAGAATGCGCTTAAAAGGCACAATGGAAATTTCAGCAATGCGGCCATTCAATTAGGAATTACACGTCAGACTTTATATAATAAAACAAAAAGGTATGACTTTTAAGAGGTAGCAATCCAGATAATTATATTAAAAATCGATTAAAATGCTAAGTAAAAATGTATATATAATACTTGTATTAAGGGTGATAGTATTGACGGGAACGGCTATTGGTTTTTCCTTTTTGATTGTCGAAAATCAAATGGGGCTTGCCGTTTTTATAGGGGTAGTCCTGCTGGTTCAAATGCTGTTTTTGATTCAATATCTCAATAGTACCAATCGGAAAATTGCTTATTTTTTCGACGCTATTAAAAATGAAGATTCAAGTATTTATTTTTCAGAAGAAGTRGGGAATRCATCTATAAGCGCGTTAAATAAAAGTTTAAATCGTGTAAATAAACTYATTCAAAAAGTAAAAATTGAGAATCAACAYCAAGAACAATTTTAYCARACAATTTTAGAACAAGCRGCYRTAGGKATMTTRACGRTKAAYGAAAAAGGMCATATTATAGTTGCMAATGMAASCGTAAAAARAATATTGAATTAYGAAAGYTTAACRCATATTSAACAATTAARAAAAATTGACRAKMAGTTATATRCTKTAATYTCAARRTTRAGMCCATTTCAACAACAATTAATTCWAATTCCYAACGAACGWGAACAKGTGRYMTTRACCGTAAAAGCATCGTCMATTAWATTAAATSATGAAACRTTWYTRYTGGTRGTTATACAAGATATTARAAATGARYTGGAATCTAAAGARATAGATTCCTGGATTGGATTGATTCGMGTATTGACACATGAAATTATGAATTCGATYGCTCCMATAACSTCTCTTTCWGAAACYTTAKCYAAWATATTTWAKMARGAGAACCARYTAATCTCTCCARMGKATCTYCARGMAAAAGACATACAAAATACMGCCAAGGGATTAGCCGTTATTCAATCACAAGGAAACARYTTAATYAATTTTGTTTCTTCGTACAGGTCTCTYACAAAAATCCCCAAACCAGACAAAGAACTACTTTCTGTTCTTGCTRTTTTTGATAAAATAAGAATACTSGTKAGYCAAGAAGAMGGTTTTGAAAACGTAAAATTTGTATTGGAAATAAGCCCCAAGAACCTGGAAGTATTTGCCGATGAAAAACAATTGGTACAAGTACTTATAAATTTAGTTAAAAATGCCTTGCAATCTCTGTGTGAACAATCAGACGGGATTATTAAACTTAGTGGACGGAGCACTGCTTTTGGAAAAGTTATTCTAAGTGTTTCAGATAATGGACCAGGCATTCCTGACCCATTAATAAATCAAATCTTTATTCCTTTTTTTACCACTAAAGAAAAAGGTACAGGAATTGGTTTAAGTCTCTCTAAACATATAATGAGACTCCATCAAGGGAGTTTACAGGTGCAATCAATAGCTCATCACCAAACAATATTTACCTTAAAATTCCCATAGGATAAATTACATGGATTAAAATTAGAAAGAAGAAACTAAAAATAATCCGCTTGTATTTGTGCTAGAAAAAACATGAAAAACAGTCTTATTTTAAGATAATTAGCATAGCTTTGAGAGTATTAACGAAGTCTCCAAATAAGACAATTTAATGATGAATAATTATAAAAATTAATTACCAAGCTTTTACTAAGATTAACAGGGGCAGCTGTAATATTCCTTGGGATGCAGTACCTTGTTTTTCCTGAAAAGCCGGTTTTTAACACCGATATTCTTCCGGGTTTTCTTGGATTTAGTATCTATTTTATTAGTGAGACTTTTTGGGGAGTTTATAAGCAAAAAAAATACATGCCCTTCAGTTGAATAGCGGATATTCAGCTTAAAATTACCAAGAAGGTGTTTTTAGCCATGTAATTTCTTGTACAGTTCCAAGGCAGATCCATCCGTCATTCCAGCAACACAATTACAAATACTTAAAATACGATCGTATAAGTTGTCGGAAGGCTCACGGTATTTTTCTGGGAGGACTTGTATTATTAGCTGGTCATAATTCGTAAGTGTTCCTTCGTATTTATTGTTAAGGGCGGTTAAAAAAACCTCCAATAAAAAACCTAATACTTTGTAGCCTGCCAATTCTTTTTCTACCACTTCCTTGCTTTGGTAAATCTTATCAATACTTATTTTAATGATGTCCGAAATTTGTGCGTTGTATTGGCATTTGTCTAATATTGAATAAGGGTATTGACCTGCAAGAATCTCTTTTTCGTTGTCTAGAAACACCGTTGTTGCTTCCTTGATTAAGGTGTTTATGGCCAGTGCTCTGAGGTAACTGATACGTTCTTTAGTGTGTTTTAAACTGTGAAATTTTTTGGAATTGATGTTGTTTTTAACCAACTTAATCAGGTATTCTAAGGCATATGATTCATCTATCAAGCCCATGTTTATTCCATCTTCAAAATCTATAATTGTATAGCAAATATCATCTGCAGCTTCTACAATATATGCCAAAGGATGCCGGTTTACACGGCCTGTTGTTGGATTTTTCAAGCCTAAATCGTCCACTACTTCGTTAAAAAGAGTAACTTCTGACTGAAAAACACCGTATTTTTTATCTGCAACATGTGCCGTAGGTTTTTTAGGTAAAGATTCCTTTGGGTATTTCATAAAAGCACCCAAGGTGGCATAGGTTAATCGTAGGCCTCCTTCAGAGCTAGACGAACTTTCGTTTACAATTTTAAATCCATTGGCATTTCCTTCAAACGAAATTAAATCTTCCCATTGTTTGCCGGTCAATTTGTTTTTAAATTTCAAGCCGTTTCCGTTGGTGAAATATTCACCAATGGCTTTTTCTCCACTGTGTCCAAACGGCGGATTTCCGATGTCGTGGGCTAAGGCAGCAACGGCGGTAATGGCGCCAAAATCATTGCTCTGAAAACCTTCGTTTACTAAAGACGGATAGCGCTTTAAAATTTCTTTACCAATTACTCTACCTAAGGATCTTGCCACAACGCTTACTTCCAAACTATGGGTAAGTCGGGTGTGTACAAAACCGGTTTTGGATAGCGGGACTACTTGTGTTTTGTCCTGTAAGCTACGAAAGGAGTCTGAAAAAATAATCCGATCATAATCCACTTCAAATCCTAAACGGGTTTCGTCTTGTTGCTTACGTTCGCGTTTTTTTGTATCGCCAAATCGTTTTAAAGATAATAGTTGATTCCAGTTCATTTCTTAAGTATTGATAGTGCAATATACATTTTCTTATTGTTTTGATTTTAAAACCTTTTGATGATTTTATTCTATAATTTAGTATGGTTTTAGAGCTGAAATATAGGCAGGTAATAGTAGTTAGTTTAACTGCTAATTATAGTTGATAGTCTGTTTGTAATAACCGGTTCTTATGGTGCTGAAAATATATGAAGTGATGTTTTGTAAGGGGAAGTAAAGCTACTTTAACTTTACGGAAACTCTTAGAAATCTTATTTTTGTTTTACGAATATGAATTAATCGGCTACAGTTATGAAGTAGTTTTGTTCTTTTTGAACTTGAGATGTACGTTTACATAAAATTAATTAAAAACTAATAATAATGTCAGAAACAACAATTAATATACTGTTTATGCTTATAGGTGTCTTTGCAATTGTTGCAAGCGTTCTTGAATGGAATTTTTTTTTTAACAGTAAAAAAGCACAGGGTCTCATCGCTATTTTAGGGAGGAAAGGGACGAAAATATTTTATATCGTAATTGGTGTCGGGTTATTACTTGTTGGCTTTTTAGATATGATGGACATTATAGACGTGCCACTAAAATTTGGAAGACGTTAACAGTAAAATGTACTGTACTTTTAAAATATGGGTTTTATGCACAGTCCAATTGGCTTAATTTATTAAATTAATTGGGGTTGTATTATTAGCGGGTCATAATTCGTAAGTGTTCCTTTGTATTTATTGTTAAGGACGGTTAAAAAACCTAATACTTTGTAGCCTATCAATTCTTTTTCTACCACTTCTTTACTTTGATAAATCTTCCCATTGTTTGTCAGTCAAGGCATTTTTAAACTTCAAGCTATTTCCGTTGGTAAAATATTCACCAATGGCTTTTTCTCCACTGTGTCCAAAGGGCAGATTTCCGATGTCGTGGGCTAAGGTAGCAACGGCGGTAATGCTGCCAAAATCATTGCTCTGAAAACCTTTGTTTACTAAAGACTGATATCACTTTAAAAATTATTTTCCAATCACTCTATCTAAGGATCTTGCCACAGCGCCTACTTCTAAACTATGGGTAAGTCGGGTGTGTGAAAAATAGGTTTTGGATAGCGGGACTACCTGTGTTTTGTCCTGTAAGCTACGAAAGGAATCTGAAAAAATAATCAATGTCAAATCCTAAACGGGTTTCGTCTTATTGCTTGCGTTCGCGTTTTTTCGTATTACCAAATCGTTTTAAAGATAATAGTTGATTCCAGTTCATTGCTTAAGTATTGATAGTACAATATGCATTTTACTATTGTTAATATTTTACTGTTTTTAGCTTTTAGTTTGTTGAAATAAGGTGTGTTAAGTCGCCTAAAATAGTTTTTAAAATAACAGGTCGTTTTCAATGACTAGGAGTTATGTGTCATGGAGCAGGTCTATACCGATACTGTTTAAAAGTGTTAGATAGTGCGTTTCGGAAATTTTCCCCTGCTCGAATAGTCCCCTGCTTTTAGCGCCAAAATCACCAATTATTTCATGCTCATTTCCGCTTTTATAAAGTGTAGTTGAATAACCGTATTGTCTTGCCTTTAATTCAATGTCCTGTGAGTATTCCTTAAATAAAGCATTATTTATAAGGTTTAATTCCTTGAGTCGAAATAATAAGGCGGTCCGAGAACACTTAAAATAGTGTTCAATTTTTAAAATAGTAAGGAGAGCTATTTTGTTTCCTTTTAGTTCATTGTCAGGGATTAAATTTAGTAAACCATCATCGGGTAGTAATAAATAGGCAGCAAAATTATCTGCATAATACTCTGGTGATCTTTTATCAAAGCTTCCTAGGCTTGAAGTGTGAGGTGTAAAATCGGTATCGTAATAGAGGTGGTAAAGTTCGTGGCCCATCGAAAAATTTTGTTCGCCAATAGTGTGATTAGAATTGATGAGCATAAATTTTTTTTCATTTACTTTAACGACCATTCCTGCGAAGTCAGCAGAGAGTGGTTTGAATACGGTAATGACATTTAACTTTAGTAAAATCCCTTCTAAATGAATCGGCTCCCCGTTACTATAGCCATGTGTATTTCTAAAATCAGTGGCCCTTTTTTTTATTTTATACAGCATTGATTAAGGTGTCTATGTTTATATAGTTTAAAACTATTTTTTTGAAGTTAGCGATTGCTTCCGTGTCTTTATCAATACCGGTATTTCGAAATGCAAAGGATAAATTAGCTTTCTTTATTTCTTCGTTTTCTTCTAAAAGCGCTTCAAGTCCAATACCGAATAATTGACATAATCTTTCGATATTTTCGTAGGGAACATCTCTTTTTCCAAGCTCATAATTGGAAATTTGCTCCCTAGTAATGGAGAGATAATTCGCTAAATGATCTTGTTTATACCCGAATGATTTTCGATATTCTTTGATATTATGCCCGATTATTTCATTGGTGTTCATCTTGTTTTTACTTTGTTACAAAATAACAATAAAAACCATTATTATCAAAATACGTAACACGTTGCTTTTTTGCTTCAAAACCTGTTTTTTAAGAGGCTAATTCTTATGTGTTTAACCGTTTTTGTAGTGGCTGCACGGGGTCGGTATTTTTGTCAGGTCTTTTTAATGGGGGGATTTAGGAGGGAGTTCCTTCTTATAAGACCTCTTTTGTATGCTTAAAATTACTTTTGTGTTCTGTAAAGATCTTTGAGGAACAGGAGGAGTGTGTGTTCGAAGAATTCTGTATTATTTAACAATTTAGGCATTATATCCTAACCTTGAAATAACGATTAGTTTACATAGGAGTCTGTTCTTTGTTGCAAACAAAAACAGATGAAACATTGGATTTTTATACTTATAATGCTTGTAACGACTCAGGTATTTTCACAGGGAGTGAATTTCTCATTGGTTGCTGGCTTATTGCAAACAGGGAATGTAGCAGGAAAAGTATTAGACGCAAATGAAACGGATACATCTTTAGTCTTTGCTACTGTGTTGATCAAAGAATTGGACTTACAAGTAGCAACAGATATGGAGGGTGCTTTTTCTTTTCAATTATCGCCAGGCAGCTACACATTGGAAGTGGATTTTATAGGCTATCAGGTACAGGAATTTGTAGTTGAAGTAGTAGGAGGTGAAACGGCTCAGGAAGCGCTACTTTTAGCCCCGTTAAAAATCCAATCTGCTCAACTCATTGAGCCGATTGAATCCTTTTCGTTTTAAGGGATATTTATACAAACCAATTAATAGGGGGTGTATATTTATTGCAATTGGTATTAGACACCAGTACTTCCAAATCCGCCAGCGCCACGTACAGTTTCGTCCAAGGTTTCTACTAGATCCCATTGAGCACGTTCGTGTTTTGCAATGACTAATTGTGCGATTCTATCTCCATCGTTTATGGTGAATTCGTCATTAGAAATATTCACTAAAATTACGCCTATTTCTCCTCTGTAATCAGCATCGATTGTTCCGGGAGCGTTTAATACGGTGATTCCATTTTTTGCTGCCAAACCACTACGTGGACGGACTTGAGCTTCAAATCCTACAGGCAATGCTATGAATAATCCTGTTTTAATAATGGCGCGTTCTAAAGGTTTTAATACAATAGCGGCATCCATATTTGCACGTAAATCCATTCCTGCAGATGCGGGAGTTTCATAGGCGGGTGTTTGGTGTTTTGATTTGTTAATTAGTTTGATATTCATGGTGTTATTTTTTATTAAAAATTCGTTTTAATTCTTCTTTTTCTTGCCAGAAAATAACGGCTCCAAAGGCAAAACAAAGCCCGGTAGAAACCCAATAGTTTTCTCTGAAATAGATAAAAGAAATGGCAGAAATAAGGATGGAAAATCCTAAGTAAATACCGATTTTGGTTAAATTATAAGATACCGGATAGTATTTTTTACCGATAAAATAAGAGAGTGTCATCATACATCCATAAGCAGTCATCGTTGCAAATGCTGAGGCTATAACTCCATAAATAGGTAAAAACACGACGTTAATGACAATGGTAACGATGGCGCCGATTATGGAAAAATACATACCGTACCGTGTTTTATCTGTAAGTTTGTACCAGACGGCTAAATTGTGGTAAATACCTAAAAACAAATAGGCTAACAACACGACAGGTACAATGGATAAGGCCTGCCAATAATTGCTATTAATAAAATATTTTATAAGGTCTATATAACTGACAATTCCCACAAAAACAAGGGCGCCGATGATGACAAAGTAATTCAATATTTTGGCATAGGTTTCTTTGGCGTTTTTTTCTTTTGCATGGTTAAAAAAGAAGGGTTCTGCACCAAGTCTAAACGCCATAATATATAAATTCATAAAAATAGCGAGTTTGTAAACAGCGGCATAAGCCCCTTCGCTTTCTTTATTTATATAATGTCCAATTAATAGTTTGTCTAAATGTTCGTTAATGGCATAGGCTATCCCAGCAACTAAAATTGGCCAGCCATAGCGTAGCATTTTTTTGAGTAATTTTAGGTCAAATTTAAACTTGAATTTAACTAAATAGGGAACTAATAGGAGCAGACAAAAAGCACTTCCAGCAAGATTGGCTAGGAATATAAAATTGATGATTTGAGTGCTGTTAAAAATACTTACTAAAAATTCGGGTACTGAATAACCGCCTTCTAATTGTTGTGGAACCCATTTTAAAAACAGGATATTTATAAGGACGATAATGGCTACGTTAGTGAGCTTTAAAAAGGCGTATTTCACAGGTCTGTTAGAGGCTCTTAATAATGCAAATGGCACCATGGCAATAGTGTCCAAAATCAAGATGCCTACGAGTATTTTAAACTGAACAGGGTTGTTTTGAAAATGAAACAATTGTATCAATTCAGGAGCGAAAACATAGCTTAAAATTCCAAAAATCGAGGTGGTGGCAAGTATGGTGAAAAAGGCTGTGGAGACCAGGCTGTCTTTTTGTTTTTCTTGGCTGTAAAACCTAAAAAACGCGGTTTCCATTCCGTAGGTTAGCAGTACGCTAAACAATGCTGCCCAGATGTAAAAATCTGTATTGTCCGCATAGCTTTCCGGAGGAAGTACATCGGTATGGATTGTAACGAGGAAAAAATTGATAACTCTTGGCAATACAGCCGCCAATCCATAGATGATGGTGTCTTTAAAAAATTTTTTTAGAATGCTCAAAAAAGTAGTATTTTATTTAGGGTTTAAAAGTACATAATATGTTTTGATTGCTGTCAAAGAACCACAAATAGATACTTAAAACTATCTCATGTACTTAGCTTATAAAAACAGTTAAGCATGGATTTGTGAAGGCGTTTGCTTAAGATTTGTTACTTTTGAGGGATTCAAAATGCAAATTAGAAATGAAGAATGATATTAAAATAGCAGTTTTTGGTGGGGGCTCTTGGGCTACAGCCATTGTAAAAATGTTATGCGAAAATTTGTCTACTGTAGGTTGGTATATGAGAAGCCAGACCGCAATTGATTATATAAAAGAGAACGATCACAATCCAAAATACATTCCGTCTGCTACTTTTAACGTGGATAAATTAAATTTATCTAGTGATATTAATGAGATGGTGCGCTATGCAGATATATTAATTTTTGCTATTCCTTCTGCCTTTGTGAAAACCGAATTGGATAAAATAACAGAAGATTATACCAATAAAATTATTTTCTCGGCCATTAAAGGGATTGTACCTGAAACCGGCTTGATTGTTGGGGAGCATTTTAATAAGCACTTAAATGTTCCGATCGAAAATATTGGGGTAATTACAGGTCCTTGTCATGCCGAAGAAGTTGCTATGGAGCGCCTGTCTTATCTTACCATTGCTTGTCAGGATGCGGAAAAAGCAACCTTATTAAGTGACTGTATTAAAAGTGATTTTATAAAAACGAAAATTTCTGACGATATTATAGGAACGGAATATGCCGCCATGCTAAAAAATATTTTCGCTATTGCTGCGGGGATTGCACATGGTTTGGGTTATGGAGATAATTTCCAATCTGTACTCATGTCCAATGCGATTAGAGAAATGAAACGCTATATTAAAAAAGTACATAAGATGAAACGTAATATTAATAATTCAGCCTATTTGGGCGATTTGTTAGTTACTGGTTATTCTACTTTTAGTCGTAATAGAATGTTTGGAAACATGATTGGTAAGGGCTACACTGTAAAAAGTGCACAAATGGAAATGAGTATGATTGCAGAAGGGTATTACGCTTCTAAAAGTGCTTATGAAATCAATCAAAAAAATAAGGCGAACACTCCTATAATAGATACTGTTTATGGAATTTTATATCAGAATACAAATCCGAGAGTGGAGTTTAAGAAATTGACAGACTTGTTGGATTAATTTTTTAGATATTAGTATTGAGATGTACACTCATGAGGAATTAAGATGCAGGAGTCAGGAGACAAGACTATATAGAAAAACCTAAGATTTTACATCTTAGGTTTTTTTTTATGGGTAAATGTCAAACAGTCCTAATTCTTGGATCAAGTAGTCCTGATTTCTGTCTCAAGTAGTCCTGATTCTTGGATCAAGTAGTCCTGACTCTTGTATTAAAACAGTCTTGATTCTTATTGCGTTATTTTAATAAAACACCTCGTTTTTCCAATAAAGGAATCATACGTAAAGTTTCTTCTTTTACGGTTCCCTTTTCAAATGAGTATCTTCTGTCTAGCATTTTATTGCCTTCAAAAAAGGTGACATTAAAAAAGTTGGTAAGTGTCAATAAATTTTCTTGCATCAATTCTACTTTTGCAAAGGATTTTGCGGGCATAGACTCAATTTTATGGCGTAATACAGCAGTTTCTTGTAGTGTATCCTCGTTGTATCCTTTAGAGACGATTAATACCATGTCTATAGCGACTTCTTTGTTATTGATGATGTAAGCGTTCCAATCGTCGCATTGGAATTCTTTATTGTATTCCTTTACAATGGCCATAAAAACATTTTCAACTTTGGTAAATTCAATGTCTTTTTTCATGTGTTTAAAATTTTGTACGTGCTAAGAAATATTTTTTTATTTTAAAAAAACCACCTTTATTAAGAGGTGGTTTGTATATTTTTTACTTTTTAAAAAGTAGATTTAAATTGTTTTAAGAAACGAACATCGTTTTCGTAGAACATGCGGATATCAGGTATTTGATACAGTAGCATGGCGATACGTTCTATTCCCATTCCAAAAGCAAATCCGCTATATTTTTCTGGGTCTATATTGGCGTTTTTTAATACGTTAGGGTCTACCATTCCACAGCCCATGATTTCTAACCATCCTGTTCCTTTGGTGATTTTATAATCCACTTCGGTTTCCAATCCCCAGTAAATATCTACTTCGGCGCTTGGCTCTGTAAAAGGGAAGTAAGAAGGTCTTAGTCGGATTTTAGATTTTCCAAACATCTCTTTTGTAAAATACAATAAGGTTTGTTTTAAATCAGCAAAAGACACGTCAGTATCAATATATAATCCTTCCACTTGATGGAAAATACAATGTGCACGAGCAGAAATATCTTCGTTTCTAAACACACGCCCTGGAGAGATAGTACGAATAGGTGGCTTGTTGTTTTCCATATAACGTACTTGTACAGACGAAGTATGTGTACGCAATAAGATGTCAGGATCTTTTTCTATAAAAAAGGTATCCTGCATATCTCTAGCCGGGTGATATTCGGGTAAATTTAATGCGGTAAAGTTATGCCAATCATCTTCTATTTCAGGGCCTTCAGATACGGTAAATCCGATACGAGAAAACACCTCAAGAATTTGATTTTTAACAATAGAAATAGGATGACGAGCGCCTAATTCAATAGGTTCAGAAGGTCTGGTTAAATCACCAAAAAAACCGTGTTGCTCATCCTTACTTTCCAGTTGCTCTTTTAAGAAGCTTACTTTGGATTCACTTTCTTTTTTAAGTGTATTTAAGGCTTGACCAAAATCTTTTTTTTCAGCAGGAGCTACGTTTTTAAATTCGGAAAATAAATCGTTTAAGATTCCTTTTTTACCTAAGAATTTAATTCTAAAAGCTTCAATTTCATCATTTGAAGTGGCGTTAAATGCCTTTGCTTCTCCAATGAAGGCTGTTATTTTATCTAACATTTCTATTCTAGTTAAGCTGCAAAAATACGATTTTATAATTATTTATCTGATTTTGTGTGAAGTAATATTATAATAATGTTAGGAATGACTGCTTGTCCAAAAAAACAGATCAAAATTATTGATTTCTTAGTGAATAGATTACTTTAGCGAAATAAATTATAATTATAAGAACATATATCACATTAAATTATGAAATCTAAAATTAAAGCTTTTATGGATTTGGTAGCGTCTAGAGACAAACACCAACCAGAATTCTTACAAGCTGTGCAGGAAGTTGCAGAAACTGTAATTCCTTATGTCGTTGGAAAAAAGATTTATACCGGAAAAAACCTTTTACTCAGAATGGTAGAGCCAGAAAGAGTAATAACATTCCGTGTAGCATGGGTAGATGACTTGGGAGAAATTAAAGTGAATAGAGGGTACCGTATAGAGATGAGTTCGGCTATTGGACCTTATAAAGGAGGGTTGCGTTTTCATCCGTCGGTAAATTTAAGCATCTTAAAATTCTTGGCTTTTGAGCAGGTATTTAAAAATGCATTGACCACATTACCTATGGGTGGTGGTAAAGGAGGTTCGGATTTTGACCCTAAAGGAAAGTCGGACAATGAAATTATGCGTTTTTGTCAATCATTTATGAGCGAATTGTTCCGTCATATTGGCCCAAATACAGATATTCCTGCGGGAGATATTGGTGTTGGTGGTCGTGAGATCGGATACATGTTTGGAATGTATAAAAAACTGAGAAATGAATTTACGGGAGTACTTACAGGAAAGGGAATTTCTTGGGGTGGTTCTTTAATTCGTCCAGAAGCGACAGGATACGGAACTGTGTATTTTGCACAGAGTATGTTGGAGACTCAAAACGATTCTTTAAAAGGGAAGATAGTGACAGTTTCAGGAGCTGGAAATGTTGCCCAATATGCCATCGAAAAAGCTACAGAATTAGGCGCGAAAGTGGTTACTTTTTCTGATTCTTCGGGGTATATATATGACGTAGACGGAATAGATGCTGGTAAATTGGCATTTATTATGGCCTTGAAAAATGAAAGACGTGGACGTGCTATTGAGTATGTAACGGAATATCCATCGGCTAAATTTATAGCTGGAGAGAAACCTTGGTCTGTAAAATGTGACGTGGCATTACCATGTGCAACTCAAAATGAAATAGACGAAGATGCCGCCATTACATTAATTGGAAACGGAACTATCTGTGTAAGTGAAGGTGCAAATATGCCAAGTGTACCTGAAGCAGTTATCGCATTTCATGCAGCAAAAATATTATATGCTCCAGGAAAAGCATCCAATGCTGGTGGTGTTGCTACTTCTGGTTTGGAAATGTCTCAAAACTCATTGCGTATCAATTGGACACGTGAAGAAGTGGATACCCGTTTAAAACAAATCATGGCTGATATCCATGCATCATGTTTAAAATATGGTACCGGAGAAGATGGTTATGTAGATTATGTAAGAGGTGCAAATATTGCAGGTTTTGTAAAAGTTGCAGACGCTATGTTAGCACAAGGAATTGTGTAAGTAACGTTTTTACAATCATATTATAAAGGTCGCCATTGGCGGCCTTTTTTTATGGCTTGAAATGTGAGAGTGTCTGAGCTGTTATATCATGAGTTTTTCTTTGGAAATCAGTAAAAAACTACCATTGATGTGATTTTATTTCACATCGTCGTCAATGATAGATCGTAGTTTTTTCAAGAAAAAATAAGTGGCAGTGATGACGTTCAGAGTACTGCGAATGGTATTGAAAATATAAACTCAGTTCTATTGATAATTTCAAATCGAAGACTGTCTTTTATGCAGTA
>NVRM01000072.1 GCA_002400885.1 Flavobacteriaceae bacterium | reverse complement strand
TTCAAGTACATCTCATATCTGCAATTACACGAGTCGATAAATGAGTATATCTCTTGGTACAATATCAAAATATTACATTCAAGTTTAGGATATTTATCACCGCTTGAAATGGAGATAAAACTAAAAAACGAAATAAAGAAAGTGGCTTAGTAAAATAGTCACATATCTAGTAGGAACTCCATTGTTAGGTGTCTGGCTTTTCTTTCCGCAAACTTGCTAGCGTTGGCGTGAAAGCTCTTTTAAATTTGTGGGGAACGAGTAAACTTTAAATGTGCTTGGAACTTGCGTTGCTTTTATTTTGGAGCTCTCAATACTCCAGAATGCTTGAATAAACCAAATACTTTTTCCTTATGATATTTTAAGAAGTTTTTTTCAGGTTTAAAAAAATCTTCTTTTGGTACATTTATTTTCTGATTGTCATATTTACTTAATATTGTGTTTTTAATGTCTTTATGGACTGTTATTCTGTAATCATCATTTATAGTAAACATACCTTTGTCAAATGCCCAATGAATATCTCTGGACATTGCAATCCCATTACAAGGAAGAAAGGATCCCGAATGTGATTTTGGTTTAATATGAGCGGCTTCTAAGTTTATTAATTTATCATAATAAATAGCTTCACTAGTTACGGCACATTTATTATGATAGCCTAAAAGAACAAAATCTCTAAAACTCACAGAATTAAAAAGGTTAGCTCCTTTTGTTTCTTCAATATCTTCAGCGGAACCTTTTGAAATTTCATCTTGCTTTTTTTGTACATCTTTTTTTACTTCATCAGGGATGATAGTCTCTAACGATTCAATATCAAGAGTAGAACATTCAATAAAAGACAACTCGTCTTTTATTAACGCATGACCTCCTGCTAATTTGGATTCTGTAACTATATTGTCGAGAGTCTCATAGTTAGTTTCTCCTTCACGAAATAATAGCATTTGATAAATAGCAATGTTTTGCTCAGTTTCTATTTTGGTAAAAACAACAATATCATCTGGTTTAAAATAAGCACGTTTTCGATCTATTTTTGAATTAAGGTAGAGTCTATATTCGTTTCGTGGGCTTTTGGCTAAACTTCCGTGATATTTGTTGTTATGAAAAACATAGGAGCAATAAATTTTCTGAGTTGAATTAGGAGGGATTATTGGCAATATAATAGTATCATTCAGTTCAGTTTGACTAAGAGGAGGAAAGAAATCTTCACTTTTTTTTGAGATAAGAAAATATCGTCCTCTTGAAACACTACCATCTTCTTTTGGGCTGCCTAATTCTTGGAAACCTAATTTTTTTATGTAATAGTTTCTCATAATTTATACGCTAAGGTTCATTCTGTAGTTTGTAGCATCAATTCTATCAATTGTAACTGATTTCCTTCCGTAATCATCTAAATGCTCCATAGTAAATATTTCATTATGAGCAATTCCAAATCTTCGTCTCAAGTATATTCCCATAGTATTTTTGTATGGTGTTGAAGCAAGTTGTTTTGGATATTCCCCCTCACTGTTACCTTCAAATTGTGCTGTCATTATTTCACCATCATCCCAATGTAGTGTAACAATGGTTTGTTCTGGACCTTTAAGGTCAAAAAGACCAGGGTTTTGATTTACCTCTTCCATATTTATTGGAATGTACGCATCAATTGATGTTGTATGGTTTTTAATGTTAGTCCCCCAATTTAAGCCCGCAGTACCGTGGACATTTCCATTTGAGTCTAAAAGTGTTATTTCTGGCATAATTCTTCTTGATTATTATTTTGTTTTAAATGTATTTCAGCAACAGTTTCAGCTATTAGTTTTGAGAATTTAGGAGGAACAGCATTTCCAATCATTTTATATTGGTCGCCTCTTGAACCCAAAAATTCAAAATCATCATCAAAAGTTTGAATTCTTGCAGCTTCTCTTACTGTAATTGAACGAGCTTGTTTAGGGTCAGGGTGGATATGTCTGAGTCCGTCTTTGTATAAGTGAGCTGGAATAGTATTACTCGGTTTATCCTCTCTAATTACATGGTATTTATGAAATTTAGAATCTTTACCTGTTTGTTCTTTATATAGTTGAATTAAAGATTTAGTACTGGCGTATTTATTCGCTCCACATTGAATGTCATTTGCTAAAATTTCAAAGATTTTCACATCTCTTTTACTATGAAATCTTGGCTCGTGATTTTCAGGTAATGGAACACCATTTAATCTGACAGCATGAGATTTTTTAATCCCATTTTGCTCATTCAGTGGGTAAATTTTCGGTAAATTTTCAAAAGCTTCTTTAGCATTAGTTGGGATTGGTTGTTTTTTACTTTGCATTAAAGAGTAAAAGTTTCGAATCTGTTGAGCACTTGTCTTACTCTTTTTTACACCATAAATGATTACTCTTTTTCGTTTTTGAGGAATTCCATAATAGGAAGTATCGAATAGAGCATTTGCTCGAAGATTATCGGTTATTTCATAATCTATTTCTGAAAAAGCATCTTTGACTCTGTCAATTATTGAAATGCCTCCAGGTTTAGCAGATAAAATACCCTCAACATTTTCAAAAACAAATGTTAGAGGTTTAAAATACTCAACCATTTTCACATAACTTTCAAAAAGATAATTTCTGTAATCATCTTGCATTCCGTTTTTATCTCTTACTCTTCCTGCAATCGAATATGCTTGACAAGGTGGTCCTCCCACAATTAAATCAACTTTTGATTTGTTAACTAAGCTAATTAGTCCTTCACTAATTCCAAATTTTGAATCCATATACCCGTGAAGAAGTTCATCCGTTCTTTGTATATCAAAATGAAGAATATTATTTTTAGTTAAATCATAATTCCATTTTGATGACAATCTATTTTTTAAAGTGTTGACAGTTGGTAGTTCCCAATCAACAGCAGCTATGGTATTATATTTTCCTGTTTGAAGAAAACCATCAGTTAGTCCGCCACACCCTGCAAATAAATCAATTACATTAATCTTCATCGTTTAAATATTTTTTAAGTTGTTCTGCTAAAACCTTCCCTAGTAAAGGAGGAACTGCATTTCCTACTTGTCTATTTTGTTCTGTTTTGTTTCCAAGAAAAACAAAATCGTCTGGAAACGATTGAAGCCTTGCATTTTCTCTAACTGTAGGTACTCGGTTCCATTTGTAGTGAAAGTGGTTTCTATGACCTGTATCTATTGTCTTAGAAGGTCTTTCGCTATGATACCTTGTCCATGCTTCATTGAATTTTCTAGAATCCCCAACTCCTGGAGGTAAATCTTTATGATTACCTCCTTCTGGAACTTGTGAAATGACATCTATTACATGGTCAGTATGCTTTGTCCCTACATGATTAAAAATGACTTTATTGCCATTTCGCATCATTTTTTGGTAATCACTTAAAGGCTTTTTGTTATATTTTAATTCTTCACCTCCTAAGTCAAATTCCAAATTAGGTAAATCATCAATTGCAGCTTTACAACCAATGTAATTATCCTTAGTCAATATTTTATCAGGAAATTCAAAAGTCCCTAGATCTTCTCTTAGGGCAACAAAGAAAACTCTTTTTCTAATTTGAGGAACTCCATAATCTGGTGCAAATAAAAGTTTAGGATTACACGTATATCCATATTCTTTACAAAGTCTTATAATTTCATTTTTAGCTTTCCCATCATAAAGCCTTAATAAACCAGGTACATTTTCAATAATAATTGCTTTAGGGTTAACTCTTTTCGCAAGTCTAAACATTGCATTAAATAATGTATTTCTTTCATCATTTTCATTTCTTTTCCCAGTTAGCGAAAACCCTTGACATGGAGGTCCTCCAATAATAACATCTATTGTTTTTCCTTTGGTAGATTTTACGATTTCATCAATTGCTTCATCTTGATGTAAATCAAGGTTTAACGTCTTTGAATTGTCATGGTTCTTAGCAAATGTTTTTAATGCAATATCTGTATTATCTACGCCTAAAAGCACATGAAAACCAGCTTGTTGGAATCCATAAGAGAATCCTCCGCATCCAGAGAATAAGTCGATTGCGGTTAATTTTCTATTCATTTTCAAAATTTAATTTTCCTTGTTTTGTATTAGTATTTCTTATATAGTTTGCTGTATCCTCTGCAACAGTAAAAACTGATTCAGAGCATTTGTATTTAAAAGCTTCCCTAGCAAATTTATCAGCAAAAAACAAATCTGTTATGTTTTGCAATTCGAGGCTGAATAAATTAGCCAAAGATTTTAATTTTGTCTTACTGAATTTTTGAGCTCCATTTTCAATTCTGCTTATCGCACTTGAATTAATCCCTATTTTCGCTCCAAATTCAGTTTGAGTCCAATCTCTCTTTTCTCTTTCTGTTTTTATGAAATGTCCAAAGCTTGCCATTTTTTCGGTTTTATCAATATTAGGTTTGATGTATTATTAGCAAATATAGTACTAATTTGCTAATTTTACATCAAGTTTTGAGGTGTTTTTATTTTGTAAGGCACGAGCAAAATGAAATATGCTTGACCGTGTGTTGTGTTTTTTCTTTGCTTGCACCTAACAATACCGATATACACAAAGTTGAGCAAACTTTTATGAAGAATGATTCTGGCAAAAACATATCTGTTGTAAAATTTATATTCAAATTAGAAGTTCCTATAAGTCAAAACATGCATAACTATTTAGTTGAAAACAAAGCTAAAAAAGAAACAGAAAAGGTAATTATACAAAATCCTGCCTTTAAAATCCCTTTATTTAATTTTTACGCTGCTGCTGGATCATTTAGCGAAATTCAATCAGATAAAACATCTACTAATATATCCATAGCAGAAAGATATTCAAGTGACGATTATTTTGCTTGTAAAATCGTCGGAGAATCAATGAATCGCAGAATACCAAATGGTTCAATTTGTTTATTTAAAAAATATTCAGGAGGTTCTAGAAATGGAAAGATAGTTTTAATTGAAAACAGGGATTATCAAGACCCAGATTTCAACTCCGCATTTACGATAAAAACATATAGTAGTAAAATTGAAATTTCAGAAGAAGGCTGGAAGCATAAATACATCGCTTTAAAACCAAATTCTTTCGACACCTCATATAAAGACATTATAATAACAGAAGAAAATTCAGAAAACATGAAAATTGTAGCGGAATTTATTGATATAATAACCTAAATCACCCCCCTAGCCTTAAACATCAGATACTTATTAATCACATTTACAGTTAAGTTTTCTGGTTTGGTTAAAATAGCATGTACGCCACGGTTTTCGAGTTGTTTTACGATCAATTGTTTTTCTAAGGAGAATTTYTCGGCAATTGTTTTATGGTAAATAGATTGCACATCRGTAGCATTCTCTTTAATCAGGTTGTCTAATTCTGTGTTTTCAAAAAACACGGTGACTAGAACGTGTTTTTTAGCAATGGCTTGTAAAAACGGTARTTGKCGTTTTAAGCTSGCCATATGCTCAAAATTGGTATATAAAATAAGYAAACTTCTATGGGTRATTTTTCGCTTGATAAACGCGTATAAATAACCATAGTCCGCATCGTTATACAAGGTRTTTAAATTATACAATGCTTCGTTAATATTRTTTAAATGTGTCTTTTTATTACTCGCAGGCACGACTACGGGTACTTTGTCGGAAAAAGCTAAGAARCCAGCTTTRTCRTTCTTTTTRATCGCAATATTTGAAAAAGCCAAGGTAGMATTKATSGCATAATCCAATAATTTAAGCCCTCCAAAAGGCATTTTCATCACCCTACTCATATCAATTAGCGAGTAAATGGGTTGCGACTTTTCATCTTGGTATTGGTTGACCATCAATGTAGATTGTTTGGCGGTAGCTTTCCAGTTTATGGTTCTCACATCGTCTCCAGAGACATATTTTTTTATTTGTTCAAACTCCATGGTATGTCCGATACGGCGAATCTTTTTCATTCCGTATTCCGTCAAGCGATTACTCATGGCTAAAAACTCATATTTCCGCATTTGGATATAAGACGGATACACGGCTACCATAGCATGCTGATCAAAGGTATAGCGCCTGGCCACGATCTTTAAAAATGAAGACACAAATATGTTTAAATTCCCAAAATGATATTCGCCACGATCTACGGGTCTGACTATATATTCAAAATTAAAATGCCCCTTCACATCTAAGCTGCTAAAACGCTCAAAATCTCGTTTTTGAAATTGTACGGGCAACTCATCGATCACCTTTACGGCAATTTTAAATGGATAGCCATTTTTAATATGAATGTGGATGACATTATCATCCGAATTTGAGAACTTTTCAGAGAGATTTCGTCTTCCTTTCAATCCCTCTTTTATACGATACAAAAACCAAATATCGGTTAAAAACAATACGGCAAGCAGCACTACAGCAGCCCACGAAATACTGTATAAAACAGGAAACCAAAAACTCAATAAAAACAAGCCAACGATTCCAGCGATATACCAGAAAAACTGTGCATGTATGTAAATAGACCTTATAAATTTCATGGATATTCTTCTATGTTTCGTTTATTTTACTCTTCACCAGTCACCAGTCACTAAATACTATCTAGGCACCTCTACCGACTGCACAATCATATCTATCACCTTATCCGTGGTCAAGCCTTCCATTTCACGTTCTGGAGTTAACATAATACGATGTCTCAATACGGGTTTAATCATTTTTTTAATATCTTCTGGAATCACAAAATCACGTCCATTTATGGCTGCATACGCTTTTGACGCCATCAAGACGGACAAACTAGCTCTGGGCGAACCTCCTAAAAACAAATGGCTATGGCTACGTGTACTCGCAATAATTTGAGCGATGTATTTTATGATTTTTTCTTCAACCACAACCTCAAAGATCAAGCTTCTAAATCCGGTCAAATCTGCTACAGAAAGCACCTTATTTATAAGTGTCTCTGGCGCCTGTCCTTTTCTAGCATGGTGGGCATTTAAAATCTGAACCTCTTCGTCTAACGAAGGGTATCCAACCGTAATTTTCATTAAAAATCGGTCCAATTGCGCCTCCGGAAGTGCATAGGTTCCCTCCTGTTCTATCGGGTTTTGAGTGGCCAATATCATAAATGGCGGATCCATTTTATAGGTATGTCCATCTATGGTTACTTGGCATTCCTCCATCACCTCAAACAAGGCTGCTTGGGTTTTTGCAGGAGCTCTATTTATTTCATCTATCAATATTAGATTAGAAAATATAGGTCCTTCTTTAAACTCAAATTCAGAGGTTTTCATATTCAATACAGACGTCCCTAAGATATCGCTCGGCATTAAATCGGGCGTAAATTGTATCCTACTAAAGCCGGTATCTACGGTCTTTGCCAACAGTTTTGCGGTAATGGTTTTTGCCACACCTGGCACCCCTTCTATCAATACATGTCCGTCGGCTAATAAGGCCACCAGTAAAAATTCTATAAATTCCTCTTGTCCAATAATTATTTGGCCCAATGTTTCTTTGATATCCTTAACGGCTTTTTCTAATACTGATAAATCTAGCCTTGTGTCAAAATTTAAATCTTGATGTTCCATAGTTATTGGATCTGTTTATTAAATTGTTCTATTTTTTTGTTCAGCGTAATTAATTGCTCGGTACTTAGCTCGTTTTGCAACTGTATAAAATCGAAATACTTAAATAGCGCCGTGACATTTTCGGTTGTATTTCCACTTTTCAGGGCCAATGTATTATAAAATCGCTGGTCTATAACAGCCGTATTCAAATGAAACCGAGACCGAATTCCTGCCAGGAAATACGTGATTTTATGCGATGCAATATGTTTATGTTCACTCTTTTCAAAATACATGTTTGCAATGGTCCTGGTAAATGCAAGCGTTTGATTTTTTAAAGAATGTAGTACTTTGATGCTTCGTTGTTTTCTTTTCCCTTCAAAAACGATGAATAGTAGCACGCCTATAAGCAGGGTATAATAGGCCCATTTCAAGTGTTTATTACCTAAAATAAATTTCAATGGCGACGTGATTTTCTGTTTCCCTGTTTTGTAGTAATTATCTACTAGCAGAAGCTTATCTTCTTCAATATAAGACAACACACCGGCAGCATAATTACTCAATTCTCCACTCAATAAGGCGTAATTAGAAAAAGCTTCTGGAAAAGTATGTAAAAAAAACTGACCTTCTCCATAGTTGAATTTCACAAAATTTGCCCCTTCATCCGTTCGCTCATCATCCGCATTATAATAACCTGTATTTCCTAAAACTACCGTATTTAAGGTATCTATCTCGGAAAAAACATGATTACTAAATGCACGATCAAAGGTGTATTCTTTTCCTTTAAACGTTTTATTTAAAAGTTTGATAAAAACTGATTCTTCATAATTAGTAGTTATTAGTGCTTTGGTCTTAAACCCTAAGGTATCCAGCATAATTCCATGAGAAGACATAAACACCTTATTTCCTCTTTTTACAAATTCCATCAAAGCGCCCAACTCAGCATTCCCAAAATGGATCTTATCATTTATAAAAAGATACGTCCCGTTGCGATCTTCTTCCCCTAAATATAGGTAAGGTGCTATGGAAAGCTGTTGAATCTCCGTTTCCGGAAACATTTTCGGCAACTGATGGTCCAATACATACAAACCATACGGAATTTTGTGATGGTTTACATAGCTAGGAAACCAATTAACGACCGTCTTTTTAGTGGCGTCTATATATATGACACCTATAAAAATAAACAACGCCAATACGATGTATAACTTACCTTTAGTCGTCATAATTTAATGTTTAAGGGCATACGTTAGGCCTTGAAACTCCTGTTGTACTTTTATAAAATCAAGTTCATTTATTTCGAAATCTCCATACCAGATTCTATTGTACACCCACGTAAGATGTTTGAAATCGGATTGGACCTCTCTATTTTTAATCTCTTTGATATAATCTACATTGGTTTTTTGCTGCTCCCAAACAATGGATTTCGAAGCATCTAATCGCTGTAACATTAAAATATAATGATACCGAATGGCCAATCGAAAATTCGCATCTGCAATGGCTTTGTCTATAAAGGATTGAATATTGTTCTTATTCATCAAATCTTCTGCCTCCACAAAATCAACGATTGTTTTATTGGTCCGGGTAGTTATCAAGCCATTGGAATTTACTTTCATAAAAAACCTAAGGACTAAGAACAATACCAAACCAGCGACAGCATAGGGTAATATTCGCAAAATAATTGCAAAAATTCCTGTTGCGTTTTCCACTCCAAAAATCCATTCTAAAAAATTTATGGCCACCCGTTTTAACCATATATACAAGCGCTCCATCATTGTAGGGTCATGTTTTTCAATAAGAACCTCGTAATTAAAAGCCTTTTGCGCTTTAAATCCTTCCAAATCCTGGGTGTTAAAACTGCGTTTAAGCACCGTTCCTTTGTCATAGTGTACACGAAGTGTGTCTGCCTGACCCCAAGAAACAATGCTTATAAAGGTGATGAATATGGTGAAAATTATCTTCAAAAATCGTCCTGTTTATAAACCTAAATTATCAATCCGTTCACTGGTTCCTGTTCCATATTTTTGCTCATTTAAATCAAAATAGATAAAAGCTGAGGCAATAAACGTTACCGAGTAAAACAAAAACTGTCCAATATAAGCAACTACATTTAATACAATATTAATAGGATCGTCCATTAACTCTACGATAGCAGAAGGATCTCCATTGTCTAAAAACACCCCTGAAGCAATGAGTTGATAAAACATTTGCGGGATGGCAAAAATCATTTGTAAAATAGAGACGAGCATTGTCAAAACGATTATGACCCCAAAAGTACTCCACCAATGACTCTTAATTAAAGAAAAACAATGCGAAATAGTATCTCCTACACTTTTACTCTCAAAAGCCATAATAGGCATGGCCAGCGATAGCACTACTGCCATATAAAACACTGGAATTAAAAAAAACACATAACTCACTAATATCATGAGGGTCATCAACATTGTCAGCCCTAAAAACTTCCAGAAATTAGCATACGTATTTGTTTTTACTTCCTTAAAATCAGCTTGACCATGAGCTATATAGGATTTGATATAAAACAATGAAACCATGGATAATAAGACATAAATAACCACCCAAACAAGCATCAATAAGAAACCATAACCAAATATATTCCCTAAGGCTTCAAGGCCACCTCCGCCTCCTTCAAATCCTACACCTGCTTCTACACCAGACAACAAGCCTTTATACGACTTCGCAAATGCGATGTATAAAAAAACCATTAAGGCAGCAGCTATTAAAAGCATCGGTCCTAAAATATTCCCAATAAAAGAGAAATACGACCTCCAGTTTTCACGAATAAAACGAAAAGTATCGCTTATAATTGATCCTAGATCACGTTCTTTTTTAAAATTAATTTGAGTTGATAATCCCATGTAATACTTGTTTTTTTAGTTTAATTGGATAGAGTATATAATAATAAATAATTGTAAACAAAGAGGCTAGAATAATAAGGATGGCCAGCCAGTCAGGCATTTCTGTATGTCGGGTTACGAATCCTTCTAAAAATCCCGCAACAATAAAAAACGGAATGGTACTTACCATAATTTTTAAGCCTTCCTTAAAACTCTTTTTAAAAGAATACAAACGCGTATGTGTAGAAGGGAACAATAAACCATTCCCAAGTACTAGCCCTGCACAACCAGCAATAATAATCACAGAAATTTCTATAGTCCCATGAATCCAAATGGTTCTAGAAGATTCCCATAGAAGGCCTTTATCATAGAAAAAATACAAAAACGAGCCTAACATAATTCCGTTTTGCATCATCACATACAAGGTTCCTACCGAGAAAAACAAGCCCAATATAAAGGCAAACATAGCGACCTTTATATTGTTTAAGGTAATCCCTATAAACATACTAGTCTCTCCCATTTTTTTATACACTGCCATTGGATCTCCTTTATCTATATTGGACAGCGTCGTATTTACATAGTCATCTCCTAAGATAAGTCGCACAAAATCGCCATCTTGTCCTGCAGAATACGCTCCCACAACACTAAAAAACAGAAAGACTAAAAAAGCAATGAGTAATTGTTTGTGATAACACACAAACTGCAATGGAAATTCATATTTAAAAAACTGAAGGACCCTGTTTTTAGATTCCTTTTTTGTTTTATAAATCAGTAAATGTGCCTTGGAGGCTATTTGATTCAGGTATATTAAGGTATTACTTCTAGGATAAAAAGTTTTTGCATAACTCAAATCATCGGTCACCTCGATATACAAATCCGAAAGTTTGTCAGGAGAAACCTGTGTTTTTTTTGACAACACACTTTCAAATAACAACCATTTATCTTTATTTCTATTTACAAAAGCAGCTTCGCGCATTTTTCTTTACATTTGTCCCACATCATTAGATATGCATCCAAAAGCTAAAGTAATAAAAGAGAGTCAAACAAGCAACAAGACCTAGGTAAAATAATAAAATTATGTCAAATTTTTCCATAGAAACCGCACAGAATGTAAGTATCACCCAGCAAGTCGCGAAAGTGAGCACTAGAATTAGTGCTTTTTTAATAGATAAACTTATAAACATAGGCTATATAATTGCATTATATATGATCTTAAAAGCCATGGATATGTTAGATCTAGAGGACTTATGGATCATGTATACACTTTTAGCACTGCCCTTGTTTTTTTATAGCCTCTATTTTGAAATGTTAATGAACGGCCAGACACCTGGTAAATATTTAACAAAAATAAGAGTCACAAATATCGATGGTTCTACCCCTACATTCGGAGGATACATTATCCGATGGATCGCACGCTTGATTGAAATTAATCTCGCCTCAGGATCCTTGGCACTTTTAACAATTCTATTGAATGGAAAAGGACAACGATTGGGAGATATAGCCGCCGGAACTTCTGTGATAAGCGAGGCGCCTCAAATGAGCATCACCGACACCATCCTAGAAAAAATCGACAGTAATTACAGTCCTAAATACCCACAAGTAACACTCTTAACAGATCACGATATCCAAACGATTAAGGAAATATATAAAGATGCGAAACGTCATGGGAAGCATGATGTTATAATTAAACTAGACAAAAAGGTAAAGCTTTTAACCCAGATAACCACCGCAGAAACCCCCTTAAGTTTTATCGATACAATACTTAAAGATTATAATTTTTATACCCAACAAATGTAATGACAGCTTTTTATTTATTAGATATTATTGGAACTATCGCCTTCGCAATGTCAGGCGCATTGGTCGCCATGAACAAACGAATGGACCCTTTTGGCGTATTTATTATCGCTTTTGTAACTGCCGTAGGAGGAGGAACTATGCGTGACATTCTTACCGGAAGACTCCCTGTTATATGGATGCAAGACATCAACTATATCTACGCTATTATAGGCGCAACCATCATAACGATTATCTTTAGAAAAAAATTACGCTTTTGGAGTAAAACCTTTTTTCTGTTTGATACCATTGGTATTGGTGTTTTTACAATTATGGGGACTGAGATCGGAGTAAAAGCAGGATTTCACCCTATGATTTCCATTGCCTTAGGAACAATGACCGCATGTTTTGGAGGTGTGACACGCGATATTTTATGTAATGATATTCCCATTATATTTAGAAAGGAAATTTATGCAATAGCCTGTATTATAGGTGCAATCACCTTTTTAATATTGCAAAACCTGGTAAGTAATGTAAATTTAGTATATATAGAAACAACACTCATTGTAATTATTGTCCGCTTACTTGCGGTATACTTTAAGTTTTCCTTACCTGCTTTTTACAGCAATACAACTTCATAAAACTAAGTTCCACTATACACGACATAATTTCGTGCGGTTTCGTATAGCGTGATACTCAACACTAAATCACTATCGAGTTTAGGTTTTAGTTTATTATAAATAACTACGGCAATATTTTCTGCCGTAGGGTTTAGTGTAGCAAATTCTGGTACTTCTTCGTTCAAGTTTTTATGATCAAAAGCTTCTTCTACCTCTTCTTCTATTATTTTCTTTAAGACTTTCATATCCATTACAAAGCCAGTATCAGGATGGATCTCGCCCGTAACACTCACTGTTAAATCATAATTATGACCGTGATAATGAGGATTGGCACATTTACCAAAAACCATGGCATTACGCGCATCGCTCCAATCTGCATTGTACAAACGATGCGCAGCATTAAAATGTGATTTTCTATTTACGGTAACTTTCATAGTGTTTTTTAAGGGCAATTTACACTTTTAAATGATGATAAAATTTATTAAATATTATTTTAAACCACTCCGTATAAATTGTAGGTTGTACCTCCATGTCTTTTTTAACGGCTTCTAGGGACATCCACTTATAAGATGCTACTTCATCCGTATTAATTACAGGTGCATCTTGGTAGCTACCAATCATCACATGATCTAACTCATGTTCTGTCAACCCATTGTCAAAAGGAGCTTTATAAATAAAGGTGAATAACTCTTTTAATTCACATACAAATCCCATTTCTTCTTGTAGTCTACGCTTTCCTGCAGCTAAGCTGGTTTCTCCATCACGCTGATGACTACAACAGGTATTTGCCCATAATAATGGGGAATGATACTTCTCTCCAGCACGTTGCTGTAACATAAGTTCCTTCTTATCATTTAACACAAAAACCGAAAAGGCTCTATGCAATAAGGCTTTTTCATGTGCCTCTATTTTTTCCATTAAACCGATTTGCTCGTCCTGTTCGTTTACCAGTATTACTTGTTCTTTCATTATAATTGTATATCAAAACACAAAGCTACAAAAAAATCGACCTTCTATTTAATTAAGTTTTACTATATTGCCTCCAAGAAAAAATAAACACCTCCTCATAATGAACTCTTCAAAAACAATACTTTACCTATTCATATCCTTACTATTTATCTCGTGCAGTGATGAAATGATCGATGAATTAAGCATCGAAGATGCGCTAGAAACGCTCATCATAGGCAAATGGGGCGTTACTGATTTCTCTTCAGAAAACGCCGTTTTAACCAGTGATAGTTCTGACAAAAAAACAGCTATAAATGTAGAAAACAGCGGAAGTGATTATGATTTCACCTTAAACTTCAAAGAGCATCCTAAACAGTTAATTGCCAAAGGTGACTTTTCAATTACAATGACCGGAACATCGGAAAAATCCACCTTTTCAAGAACTTTTAAATGCACCGATTTCTTAAATGACTTACTCCTTGGAGATTGGGGAATTATCAATTCTAGTTTATATTTAAGTCTCGAAAAAGTACATGCCACCATTTTAATTTCAGAACTCACTGAGACAAGCTTAAAATTGAACATAGAAATAGACAAAACCATCGATAATAATGGTAGTACGGAAAATTTAAACTCTATTTTCTGTTTGACCTTTGCACGTATTAATTCATAGCTGAAAACGATCCTCAATATAAATGAATAAGGATCACAATACTCACCTTAAATTACACGAGTGAATCTATACTCCCAATTGATTTTTAAAACCTCAACCGTCTACCTTTT
>NVRM01000071.1 GCA_002400885.1 Flavobacteriaceae bacterium | reverse complement strand
TTAGCCGGAGCGTTAGAGATAATGTCGATTAAATCCGATTCTTGGATACCGAATAGGTCTAAAGGGATTTCTTTTAGAATATTGGACTGTAAAATTTCACCCAAGGGCGCTAAGTTTTTATCTAATTTAAGTGATACCATATCATCATAGGGTACTTCTAAGCAATTAGATAAGATGGCGATCTTATCTGTTTTGGGGTATTTTTTTCCTTTTTCTATTTCGTTAAGGTATGATTTAGAGATCTTTGATAGTTTTGAAAGCCCAAAAAGGGAAAGGTTACGCTCTGTTCTAATTTGCTTTAATTTCAATCCAAATATAATTCTGATGTAGTTCGCTTCGATATTCATAATTCAAAGGTATGATTTTTAGCGAAATAATAAAAACTAGAGAATTATTAATAATTAGCGAACGTTCGCTTGTTTTATAAAATCCTTTTTTATATGTTTGTTTTGAGATCAAGTAAAAATTGCTGTAAATTGTTTAAAATAAAATAGATAAAGATGAAAAATGAGACGGAGATTGGCATTCAAAAAATATCTTTTAGCAAAGATGTAAAAAATAATTACCCTGAAATTTTAACAAGTGAAGCCCTAGAGTTTTTAGTCTGTTTACATGAAAAGTTTAATTCGGGGAGATTAGAACTCTTACAGAGACGCGAAAAGGAGCAATTCTTTTTTGATACTGGGAAATTCCCAGAGTTTCCGAGAGAAACACTACATATAAGAGAGGGAGATTGGGTAGCAGCTCCATTGCCAAAAGATTTATTGGACAGACGTGTAGAAATTACAGGGCCAGTTCATCGTAAAATGATTATCAATGCATTGAATTCTGGAGCCAAGGTTTTTATGGCGGATCTGGAAGATAGTAATTCACCAACTTGGGAAAACAATTTGGACGGACAGGTGAATTTAAAGGCAGCGGTCGATAAAAAAATTGATTTTATAAATGAGGCCGGTAAAAGTTATGCCTTAAATGATTCCATTGCTACCTTATTAGTACGTCCACGAGGATTGCATCTAAACGAGCGTAATCTACTTGTTGATGAACAAGAATTTTCAGCATCGTTATTTGATTTCGGTTTGTACTTTTTTCACAATGCAAAACAATTGATAAAGAATGGGTCGGGGCCTTATTTTTACCTACCTAAACTAGAACATTATTTAGAAGCAAAATGGTGGAACGAAGTGTTTGAGTTTAGCCAAGATTATATGAGTATCCCTCAAAAAACGATTAAAGCTACCGTGCTGATAGAAACGATTACGGCAAGTTTTCAGATAGATGAAATTATTTATGAACTCCGTGATCACATGGCAGGACTTAATTGTGGACGTTGGGATTATATATTTTCCTATATCAAAAAATTCAGAAACCACAAAGGGTTTTCTGTACCTGATAGGGCTCAAATTACCATGGCTACACCTTTTATGGAAGCTTATTCCTTACGTGTAATTCAACGATGTCATAAGCGAAACGTACATGCTATCGGTGGGATGGCAGCACAAATACCTATAAAGAATGATGAAGCAGCCAATAATAAGGCTTTTGATAAAGTGTTAAATGATAAATTACGAGAAGTAAAGAATGGACATGATGGAACGTGGGTGGCACATCCAGGATTGGTTAAAATTGCCATGGATATTTTTGATAAATACATGCCGCAAGCAAATCAGATTTCCAATAAACGGCTGGATTTAAATATTACGGAAATGCAATTGGTGGAACAGCCAGAAGGAAGCGTCACGGAGCGTGGTATTAGAGAAAACATTAATGTGGGAATATTGTATGTAGAATCTTGGCTTAGAGGTATAGGGGCAGCAGCAATCTATAACTTAATGGAAGATGCAGCTACTGCAGAAATATCGAGAACACAATTGTGGTTATGGTTGCATCACGAAGTCAGTATAGAAGACGGAAGAAAATTCACCATGGACTTGTATAAGAAATTATTGAAAGAAGAAATTGAAAAAATTAAAAATATGTTAGGAGAGGAACGCTTTAGTCAAGGAAGATTTGACGAGGGAATAGAGCTATTTGATAGCTTCGTAATATCGGAGGTGTACGAGGAGTTTTTAACTCTTAAAGCTTATGATAGATTGTAATATTAAAAAAAAATAACCACCCAGAAACGGCAAAATTAAAGGGTGATTGACTAAGAAATAATAAAAAAAAATTAAATCCACACAAATTTATGAAAACAGAAGAGAAAATCCAACAGTTAAAGAGAGATTGGGCAACAAATCCACGTTGGGAAGGTATTAAAAGACCTTATACCGCAGAAGAAGTAGTTAAATTAAGAGGATCGTATCATATTGAACATTCTTTGGCGCGTATGGGTGCAGAAAAACTTTGGAAAAAATTAAACAATCAGGATTTTGTGGCCGGTTTAGGAGCTTTAACAGGAAACCAAGCGGTGCAAGAAGTAGAGGCTGGATTGGATGCTATTTATTTAAGTGGATGGCAAGTGGCAGCTGATGCAAATTTAGGAGGTGAAATGTATCCAGATCAAAGTTTATATCCTGCGAATTCAGTACCAATGGTCGTGAAAAAAATCAACAATTCATTGTTGCGTCGTGATCAAATTCAATGTGTGAATGGAGATAAAGATAAATTAGATTACCTAGTGCCTATTGTAGCCGATGCAGAAGCGGGTTTTGGAGGGAATCTAAATGCTTTTGAATTGATGAAAGGAATGATTGCCGCTGGAGCAGCGGGTGTTCATTTTGAAGATCAATTATCATCTGCTAAAAAATGTGGACATTTAGGAGGGAAGGTTTTAGTGCCTACTCAGGAAGCCATTAATAAATTAGTAGCGGCTCGTTTGGCTGCAGATGTGATGGATACGCCAACTCTTATTGTGGCGCGTACAGATGCAGACGCCGCAAATTTACTTACCAGTGATATTGACCCAAGAGATCATAAATTTGTGACAGGGGAGCGTAGTGGAGAAGGATTCTTTTACGTGAATAATGGAATCAAACAAGGAATAGATAGAGGATTAGCCTATGCACCATATGCAGATTTAATTTGGATGGAAACATCCAATCCAGATTTAGATTATGCACGTGAATTTGCGACCGCCATTCATAAAAAATTCCCAGGGAAAATGCTTGCCTATAATTGTTCTCCTAGTTTTAACTGGGCGGCAAAATTATCTGTAGCAGAAATGGAAACCTTTAGAGAAGACCTAGCAGAAATGGGCTATAAATTTCAGTTCATAACATTAGCAGGATTCCATGCCTTAAATACTAGTATGTTCGAATTGTCAAAAGCATATAAAGAACGTGGAATGGCAGGATATTCTGAATTACAAGAGCGTGAGTTCGCCTTACAAAAAGACGGATTTAACGCTGTAAAACATCAAGGATTTGTGGGGACTACCTATTTTGATGCTGTACAAAATACGGTAACCGCAGGAAAATCATCTACTGTAGCAATGAAAGATTCTACAGAAGCAGCACAGTTTTAATCGATTGTATATTAAGTTTAAGTTTTCAAAACACCTCAAGGTATTGGGGTGTTTTTTTGTGGAATAATTTTTGTTGGTTTTTCGGAAAAGTAAGCTATGAAAAATGTTAAATTAATCATGTTATTATTCCTTGTTTCATCTTGTTCTCTATTATTCCCTGACGGCATAGCATTAAATCCAACAACTTACAGTTATGAATACCTCACTATTGGAAAGACGATAGATTATACACAAGGGAAATTCATCATTGCTCCAACAACTTTTAATAGAACGGATAAGGGAATTGAGCTAGAATATGTTTATGAGTTTTTCAAGCATAAGTTAAAGGAGAATGCTACTAAGACAAGATATATTAAGGATCGTAATGGTAGAGAAAAGTTTCCCTTTAATATTAATTATGATAACGGGCTTGAAAATATTGACGTACTCGCAACCTTTTGTCAAGAATATCAATTTTTAGTGCTCACAAAAACCGTATATATGCATGAGTCACGTGATATTCATGCAGGCTCTGATTATGTATTAAACAGTGATACCAGAGCTGGGGCAATATCCTATATAAAGGTGTTGGATTTGGAAAATAAAAACGTGTATTTTGAAATGGCTTGTTCGGCCGATGTAAACATAACCGAAGAAGAAGATAGAGGTTTGGGGAATATGCACAAAAACTCTTATAAATTAGGAGAGAAAACAATGAAAAAAATCTTAAAAAAAATAAAGTAGAATCACTAAAAATTTTACTTTAGAAGTTTTCAAAACACCTCAAACGAATGAGGTGTTTTTATCTGCTCTAAATTCCGTACTTTTGCAGTTCAAGCGATAAAAAAAAGATAAAATGGCAGACGATAAAAAAATAATATTCTCCATGTCCGGAGTTACCAAGGCTTATGCAAGTGCAAACACGCCTGTGTTGAAAAACATTTATTTGAGTTTCTTTTATGGAGCCAAGATTGGTATTTTAGGATTGAATGGTTCGGGAAAATCAACCTTATTAAAAATAATTGCAGGATTGGAAACCAACTATCAAGGAGATGTGGTTTTTTCTCAGGATTATTCTGTAGGGTATTTGTCTCAAGAGCCTTTTTTGGACGACAGTAAAACAGTCATTGAAATTGTACGTGAAGGAGCAGCCGAAACCGTAGCTGTTTTGGATGAATACAATAAGATAAACGACATGTTTGGCTTAGAAGAAGTATATTCTGATGCTGATAAAATGGAGAAGTTGATGAACCGTCAAGCAGAATTACAGGATCAGATTGATGCTTTGGATGCTTGGGAATTGGATACAAAATTAGAAATTGCTATGGATGCATTGCGTACACCATCGGGTGATACGCCTATTAAAAACTTATCAGGAGGGGAACGTAGAAGAGTTGCTTTATGTCGTTTGTTATTACAACAACCCGATGTATTGTTATTGGATGAGCCTACGAATCACTTGGATGCAGAATCTGTACACTGGTTAGAGCATCACTTACAACAATATAAAGGAACCGTAATTGCAGTAACGCATGACCGTTATTTCTTGGATAATGTAGCTGGATGGATTTTAGAATTAGATAGAGGTGAAGGAATTCCTTGGAAAGGAAACTATTCTACTTGGTTAGAGCAAAAAGCAAAACGCTTAGCGCAAGAATCTAAAACAGCATCTAAACGTCAAAAAACATTAGAACGCGAGTTGGAATGGGTACGTATGGCACCAAAAGGACGTCATTCAAAATCCAAAGCAAGATTGGCAAATTATGATAGCATGATGAGTCAAGACCAATCTAAGATGGATGATAAATTAGAGATCTATATCCCTAATGGACCACGTTTAGGAAACAATGTAATTGATGCCAAAGGAGTTTCAAAAGCATTTGGCGATAAATTATTATACGATAATTTAGAGTTTAGTTTACCGCAAGCAGGAATTGTTGGGATTATTGGTCCCAATGGTGCTGGTAAAACCACCATTTTCAAGATGATTATGGGAGAGGAAAAAGCAGACAAAGGAGAGTTTATAGTAGGAGACTCTGTGAAAATCGCTTATGTAGATCAAAGTCACTCTAAGATAGATCCAGAAAAAACAATTTGGCAAAACTTCTCAGATGAACAAGAGTTAATTATGATGGGGGGTAAGCAGGTAAATTCTCGTGCTTATTTAAGCCGTTTTAACTTTGCAGGATCTGAACAAAATAAAAAAGTAAGTATGTTGTCTGGTGGAGAACGTAACCGTTTGCACTTGGCCATGACCTTGCGCGAAGAAGGAAACGTTTTGTTATTGGATGAGCCTACAAACGACTTGGATATTAATACCTTGAGAGCATTGGAAGAAGGATTAAATAATTTTGCTGGTTGTGCAGTGGTTATTAGTCACGATAGATGGTTCTTAGACCGTGTATGTACACATATATTAGCTTTTGAAGGAAATTCTGAAGTGTATTTCTTCGAAGGATCTTTCTCTGATTATGAAGCGAATAAAAAGAAACGTTTGGGTGGTGATTTAATGCCAAAACGTATTAAATATAGAAAATTGACGAGATAATAATTGTCATAAAAAGTCTATAATAAGGAAGCCTCTTGAGTGATCAAGAGGCTTTTTTTTAGTTTAGGGATAAACTAGTATCATTATACTCACTAATTCTTGGGGAAAGAATATGTTGTTTTTTGTTTGTATTGTAAATATAGTTAAATAGATAAAATGATTGCTAACTAGGTTCAGTTTATTTTAAGATAATTTAGTCTTATTTTAAAAAAGGGAGGCTGTAATCAATGAAATCAGTCAACATATGGAAAAGTAAGCCTATGGAAATGATCCTCATTTTTGAAAAACATAACCCAAGTGCATAAATCGCCATGGCATAATAGGTATGTAATGGATGAAAGTTGATACTACACCTTCCTGCTTCAAAAATAGGAGAGGCCAATAAATGGTCCAAATCTACAAGCATGGTAAGTATAAAGACAAACCATACCTTTTTCCAGTCTTTAAAAAACAAATAGGCAATCAGTCCTGGGACTAAAAGATGCATGCTGTAATGAAGGATGGGTTGGAGAACGTCCATTATTTGAGTGTAGATAAATCGATAGCTTCTAAAAAACTGATGGCATTAGGTCCTTCCATACTTAAAAGGTCCAAGATGCTTAAATTTTTAAGGAATCCATTTTTGTCATCAAAAATTTGATAGTAAGCGTCAAAGTTAGCGGGACAGTCTTTCTTGGCATCAATTAAAAATCGACGGTCCTTTAGTAAAGTAGGGGTCAATTCAAATACTGTCGTATTACTACTAGGAATGTCTAATTGTAAACACTCCATAATGATTTCGTGTGCGGTTAAATTAAAATCGATGAGGTACTTGTATCTTTTTTGAAACAACGGTAATAAATCATCTTCATAAAATTCGTAAAAAGGTGACGACCTGTAGGCTGTTTGAATACTACGGAGATGTGTTTGTTGCCAATTATTCCGATAATCTATTTGAACATCTTTTAATGATTGCTTTCCTTTTTCTTTGCCATGTAGGACTGGAATACTAAGTGTTTGTTTTCCATTTGCTGTCGCAATATAACAACGCGTAAGATAACTTTGTTTGATGAAATTGCTAGCGGTTTCAAATACTATAGCATCCGATTGCGCCACTACAGCGTAGTGGGCAATCGATCCTAAATATCCTGGATATAAGAGCTGTTTTTCCGACATCYTAATTTTCTTCTTTTCTRCGTTTGATAATRGTACTWCCTAMAAAATACAAGRCTAGAATCCCTAAGAATACATAAATATATGAATAMGGTTTWCCRTCKCCATGAACGGTGGTGAATACACGGTCCCAKCGTACTTTATTKGCCAATCCTTKRGCRYTRCTATCCCAGCTAAACCAGATRAAWACMGGTTTTCCWACAATGTGRTCATAAGGAACATATCCCCARGCTCTGGCATCTTCAGAATTSTGACGGTTATCTCCCATCATCCAATAATAATCTTGTTTAAAKGTGTARTCRGTRGCTRCTTTYCCRTTGATATAATAYGTRTCSCCATCRATGGTTAAATTATTYCCTTCRTATTCTTCAATAATMCGTTTGTARAAAGGCATACTWGAAGCGTTTAAAGCAACGGTTTTACCTTCTTCAGGAATGTATATAGGTCCAAARTTGTCRTAACTCCAAGCGTACTGTGGRYTGTGWGGGAAWACWKYWTKRTCGTAASTACCRGCAATACTTAAGTTTTTTGTAACACTTTTTATCAAGGGATTGTTGCGTAATTTTGCGGCGTTGATATCCGTTAAGTTTACCGTGAAATCTCCATTTTGCATTCTTCCTAGTTCTGTAGATTCATATCTAGAAGTTAAGCTATAAGGGTTAAAATCCTTTGTAGCTACGACCGTATGGAAATACTGAGGCTTGGCTCTGTAAGGTAACTTAGTACGTGTGCCATTAATATGTACATATCCATTTATCACTTGTAAAGAATCACCTGGGATCCCCACGCATCGTTTTACATAATTTGATTTTTTATCAATCGGTTTTTGCACGTGAATTCCAGATCTGTCTCTAAAGAAACGTACGGTATCTACAGGCCAACTAAACACTACAATTTCATTTCGTTTTACATCTTGAAATCCTGGAATTCTAAAATAAGGAAGTTGCGGTTTGTTTAAGTAGGATTTTGTCTTGATAAAAGGCAATGAATCGTGGACCATCGGAGCCGCAATAGTAGTCATAGGAGTTCTAGCTCCATAATGAAACTTACTTACAAAAAGAAAGTCTCCTACTAATAATGATTTTTCCAATGATGAGGTTGGGATGGTATACGGTTGCATTATATAGGTGTGTACAATAGTGGCTGCTATAATAGCAAATACAATTGAACTTATCCATTCTCCAGCGGCGGTTTTAGCGTGTAAATCCCGATCTTCGATATACGTAGCTTCCGTAGCGTAGCTGATGTAGTAGTTATAGAATCCTAAGGTCAATACTGCTAAAAAGGCATCTAACGTGGTGTTTTTTCCGAAACTTCTAGCTGTTTCTATCCATATTACGGGATACATTAATAAATTAATGATAGGGATAAAGAGTAAGATTGTCCACCATTTTGGACGTTTTAGTATGTCCATTAAAACAATGGCATTATACACTGGAATAGCTGCTTCCCAAGCCTTCTTGCCTGCTTTAACATAGAGTTTCCAAGTACCTAAGAAATGGATAATTTGTATGATCAAGAAAAATATAAACCACGCTGTTAATGTCATAATGTTGTTATTATAGTGAATTCAAAGATGTAAATAATAATTTGTAATGCTTGTTATAGCTGTGTTAAATTCCCAACACGTCTTTCATGGTAAATACCCCCTTTTTATCGTGTAACCATTCGGCAGCAATCACAGCCCCTAAGGCGAATCCCTGCCTGCTATGTGCGGTGTGTTTTAAGGTGATATTGTCTACCTCAGATTCGTAAAATATACTATGGGTTCCAGGAACATCTGGCTCACGTAATGCTGTAATCCCTATGACTTCTTTTTTGTCCGAGGTTCCCAATATCCAATTTTCTTTAGAGCTATTTTCTATAATCCCTTCCGCTAAAGTGATGGCGGTTCCACTAGGCTCATCTAATTTTTGGAGGTGGTGTATTTCTTCCATAGATACCTTGTATTGGTCCAAGGATTTCATCATTTTGGATAATTGCTTGTTTAATTCAAAGAAAATATTGACTCCTAAACTAAAATTAGAACCATAAATAAAGGCCCCGTTTTGTTGTTTACATAAAGTGACAGCTTTCTCATAATCGTCTAGCCAACCAGTAGTTCCAGACACCACAGGTACTTGGTTATTTAAACAAGTAGTGATGTTTTTAAAGGCAGCAGTAGGAATACTAAAATCGATGGCAACATCCGCTTTTTTAATATCGTAATCGGTTCCATCTTCAATTTTTAATACGATCGTGTGTCCACGTTTAAGAGCTATCTGTTCGATGGTTTTACCCATGCGTCCATATCCTAGTAATGCTATTTTCATCTGCTTGTATATAAGTGTTGTTTTCCTTGTAAAATAGGGATTAGCTTGTTTCTAAAGCTATTAAAATTTGAAGTTAAGTCCCGCGCCTACAATGGCATTGTTACTAACTGGGTCAAATGAAAATTGTGGTCCGTAACTTAAATTTTCGTTGACGTTAAATTGCAATAAATGTGCATTTACACTGGCTTCTACTATTTGTAATACATAGATGCCTACTCCTGCTAATAGGGATAAATCCCTGTCTTTTCTATAGAGTTTTTGTGCACGTTCCAAAGCGTCTACCGATAAAAATGGACGCCCTTCCAATCCGTCATATGCATCAGATTTTCCGTTTTGTCGAAGTTTAAAGGCTTTTTGAAATTTTTTATAGTTTGTATTGTTAAAACTATAGGCGTAAACCGAAGTTCCCAAGGCAGCATACACAATAGGTACTTTCCAATATTTCCCGTTAAAAGCTTGTCCTAGTCCAGGTAAAACAGCGGAATAAAATGCGGCTCTTGCAGGTGCTAGAGGTTTGTATAAATTGGGGCTTATGCTTATAGTAGTAGAGTCCTTTTTAGAACCTTCACTTGTTTGTGTGGTTCCTGTAAAAGAATAAAGTCCTATTAATAAAAATAGGACGGTGTATGTGAGTTTTTGTAGCACTATTCTAATAATTTTTTGATACGCTCAAAATCCTCTTGAGAGTGAAATGGAATGGTAATTTTACCTTTTCCTTTTTCAGAGACTTTGATGTCTATTTTATGACCGAAGAATGTATTAAAAGTTTTGATGTTGTCTTGTACAAAAGAGGGGAGGATAGGTGCTTCTTTTGGAGCTTTTGTCTTTCCTGTTTTTCCTTCTTTTGTGTCTTTTACAATTTGTTCGGTTTGGCGAACCGATAATTTTTGTTCTAAAATAATTTCATAAATCCCAAGTTGGATTTCGGTATCTTCAATGTTTACCAGAGCGCGGCCATGTCCCATGGATATAAAACTATCTCTCATTCCTGTTTGAATGATAGGGTCTAGTTTTAAGAGGCGTAAATAGTTGGTAATAGTAGATCTTTTTTTACCGACTCTTACACTCAACTGCTCTTGGGTTAATTTAATCTCATCAATTAAACGTTGGTAAGAAATAGCAACTTCGATAGGATCTAAATCCTTACGTTGTATGTTTTCTACCAAGGCCATCTCAAGCATTTCTTGATCATTCGCTATACGAATGTATGCTGGGATAGTAGTGTTTCCTATTAATTTGGAAGCCCTGTATCTGCGTTCTCCAGAAACCAATTGAAATCTGTTTCCTGATAATTTACGAATTGTAATGGGTTGAATAATTCCTAACTCGGAGATCGATTGTGCAAGTTCTGTTAAGGCATCATCATTAAAATAAGTTCTAGGTTGAAAAGGGTTGACCTCTATCATATCTAGCGCTATTTCAATAATATTTCCAACAACTTTATCTGCATTTTTATCTTTCACAGAATTCACGTCATTACTAGGATCTTTTAGTAATGCGGATAATCCTCTTCCTAAAGCTTGTTTTCGTGTTGCCTTTGCCATCCTTCTTATTTATTCTTTTTTAATATTTCGTGTGCTAAATTAAGATAATTTACCGCACCTTTACTAGTTGCATCATAAGAAATAATACTTTCTCCATAACTAGGAGCTTCACTAAGGCGTACATTTCTTTGAATAATGGTTTTAAATACCATGTTTTGAAAGTGTTTCATAACTTCTTCCACAACCTGGTTTGAAAGTCTTAAACGAGAATCAAACATGGTTAATAACAAACCTTCGATATCTAAATTTTCGTTGTGTATTTTCTGAACACTTTTAATTGTGTTTAATAATTTCCCTAATCCTTCCAATGCAAAATATTCACATTGTATAGGGATAATTATAGAATTCGCTGCTGACAATGCATTTAGGGTAATCAATCCTAATGATGGCGCGCAGTCTATTAATATATAATCGTAATCATCACGCACTTCTTTTAAAGATTCGCGCAACATATATTCTCTATTTTCTTTGTCTATTAATTCTATTTCAATGGCCACCAAATCTATATGTGCTGGGATGATATCTACGTTTGGAGAATTTGTAGGGATAATAGCATCCTTAGCCGCGATAGTATGCTCTAGAATTTCGTAAGTTCCTTGTTCAATACTATCTACATCAATACCTAGACCTGAAGAGGCATTGGCTTGGGGGTCGGCATCAATTAATAATACTTTTTTTTCTAAAACACCAAGTGCTGCAGCTAAATTTATGGTTGTTGTGGTTTTACCAACTCCACCTTTTTGATTGGCAATGGCGATTATTTTACCCATGAAAAAAATTATTTATTTGTGTCGTAAAAATACAATTAAAAATGATTTATAGAAAAAGATTTATTAACATTATAAAAAAAAAGAGCTTGAATAAATTTCCAAGCTCTTTTTAAATATTTAATTCTTACTTGGGATTTCTTCTAAAATTTTCAAAAAGAATTTCCAGTATTTTTTTGTAGAACTAATACAGGCTCTTTCGTCAGGTGAATGCGCTCCTTTAATTGTAGGTCCAAAGGAAATCATATCCATTTCTGGGTAGTTAGTTCCTAAAATTCCACATTCCAATCCAGCGTGACACGCTACAACATTTGCTTTTTTACCAAATAAATCAGCATAAATGTTTTCCAATGTTTTTAATATCGGTGAATCGGTGTTTGGTTGCCATCCAGGATATGATCCTGCAAATGCTACCTCAAAACCACCTAATTCAAAAGTGGCACGTAGGGTATTGGCTAAATCCATCTTTGTAGATTCTACCGATGATCGTGTTAAACAAGATATTTTAATATGCTCATCTTTTACAACTACACGTGCAATGTTATTAGAGGTCTCTACTAAGTCTTCCATGTCAGGACTCAATCTGAATACACCATTATGTGCAGCATATAAAGTCTTGATCAATGATTCTTGACTAATAGAAGTCATTACCTTTTCTGGACGATCCGTTTGTTCTACTAAAATTTCTAAATCTGGCTCCATGGTAATTAATTCCTTTTGGATGGATTTAATAACCTTTTTGATAAGCTTTAAAAACTTAGCTTCGTTAGCTTCTTTGACTACGATTACAGCAAAACTCTCACGTGGAATCGCATTTCTTAAACTACCTCCGTTTATAGAGTTGATACGAACATGTTCTTGTGTTTCAAAGAAAATTCTGTTCATTATCTTATTTGCATTCCCTAAGCCTCTGTGTATGTCCATTCCAGAATGTCCTCCGCAAAGTCCTTTTACAGTGATGGCATATCCTGTACCGCTGTTAGAAGTGTTTACTTCGTTGTAAGCTCTGGTAGCAGTGATGTCAACTCCTCCAGCACATCCTATGTCTATTTCATTATCATCTTCGGTATCCAAGTTTAATAGGATTTCACCGTTCAGGTATCCGGCTTCTAGTCCTTTAGCTCCGGTCATCCCTGTTTCTTCATCTATCGTAAACAAGGCTTCGATAGCTGGATGCTTAATGGTGGTAGATGATAAAACGGCCATGATTGAAGCAACACCTAAACCGTTGTCAGCTCCTAAAGTAGTTCCGTCTGCACGTACCCAATCTCCATCAACATGCATTTTGATTCCTTCTGTGTCAAAATCAAAAACGGTGTCTGAATTTTTTTGGTGTACCATGTCTAGATGCGATTGCAAAACAGTGGTAACTCTGTGCTCCATTCCTGGTGAAGCAGGTTTTTTAATGATTACGTTTCCAACGGGGTCAACGATGGTATCTAAATTTAATTTTTTACCAAAATCAACCATGAATTGAATCACGCGTTCTTCTTTTTTAGAACCTCTTGGAACTGCATTTAAGTCTGCAAAATGATTCCATAGAGATGTAGGTTCTAGATTTCTTATTTCCGTACTCATGAGTGTAAATTTATTTGAGTGTAAAGTTACATTATTTCTAATGATATTAAAAGCGATTTGATGGATACAATTTAGTCAATTGTAAGTGTAATCTGATTTACAGTTTTTCTTACTTTTACCATATTTCCCATAAAATCGGATTCATCTCTAAATCCGACAGGTAATACAAGTACGGATTTCAATTGATGTTTTTTCAAGTTCAGAACTTCATCGTATTTAGCAGGGATAAAACCTTCCATTGGGCAGGCGTCAATTTTTTCTACTGCACAAACCGTAAGAAGATTACCAAGTGCAATATAGGCGTTCAGTTTTCCTATGTCTTGGTGTTTTTCTGTAGACATTTTCCCAAAAGTATCTAGTAAAAAGCTTCGGAAACCTGCAATGGATTCCTCTTCGATTTTTCGGTCTTCTAGTTGTTGATTAAAATTGTCATTAATGTCCTTTTTTGTGATTTCTTCCTGGATGCAGATAACAAGTAGATGAGAAGCGTCTGCTACCTGACGTTGGTTGAAAGAATGTTCAACGAGGCTTTCTTTTAGTGCTTGATTGGTAACAATCACTAATCGGATCGGTTGTAATCCATAAGAGGTCGCTGTAAGATTAAAAGCTTTTTTTAAGGTTTCTAGTTGGGTCGCTGTCAGTTTTTTTGAAGCATCAAATTTTTTGGTAGCGTAACGCCATTCTAGGCTTTTTATAATGTCCATAAATAGAAATATCTAATTGTTAAAATAGTAGGAATAATGAGGTGATTGTTTCCTCTTATCCTTAATTATGATCTTACAAAAATATCTAAAAATTATTGATTTTAATTCTCATTTGCTGTTTTTTAATTTTTTGTATCTTTAGAGAGATTCAAAAAACACATTCGAGAATATGGAGGACTATTTTTTTAGAATGCTGATTTAGAGGTCTTAGCTATGAATGTGTAATTATAAGAGGTATGAAAGAGGCATTTTTACATTATGTATGGAAGTATTCATTATTCAATAAAAAGGACCTTAAAACTACGGAAGGTAAAAAAGTGAACGTGTTTTCTGCAGGGGAGCAATTGCATACGTCTGGACCAGATTTTTTTAATGCAAAATTAGAGATTCAAGGGCAGGTTTGGGCAGGGAATGTTGAGATTCATGTTAAGGCATCAGACTGGTATTTACACAAGCATGAAACGGATGCTGCTTACGATTCTATTATTTTACATGTAGTTTGGGATTGTGATGTGGCGGTTTTTAGAGGTGATAATTCGGAGGTGCCTACCCTAGAATTAAAGGGCTTGGTTCCCAAAAAAATGCTAGATAATTATATGAAAATGATGCGTTCTCATAAATGGATTCCCTGTGAAGATTCCAT
>NVRM01000070.1 GCA_002400885.1 Flavobacteriaceae bacterium | reverse complement strand
GTCATTTTAAACTGAGCATCTTCCATTCTATTGCCTTCTTTTGCATCGTGAATGGCATAATTAAATCCATTCCTTAAACTATAGGCTCCATGTTCTCCTTTATTATTCAAAGCGATAAAACCTACTTGGAGGTATTCCATATCGCGGTGATTTTTATGTTTGTTATAAATACGTTCTACGATTTCCTTACAGGCATCATAGGGAGATTTCCCTTGACGCATTAATTCTACCACCATGGCAGATCCTGCTGTTCTGATAACTGCTTCACCGAGTCCTGTGGCTGCTGCAGCTCCTACTTCATTATCTAAAAACAAGCCGGCACCTATAATGGGAGAATCGCCTACGCGGCCATGCATTTTCCATGCCGCTCCACTCGTGGTACATCCACCAGCAAGATTCCCGTCTTTATCCAATACCAACATACTTATGGTATCATGATTTTCGGTATTAATTACCGGAGCATATTTGGATTTTTCCATCCATTTATGCCAATCTTTTTTCGTTTGTTCTGTAAGTAAATCCTCTTCTTTAAACCCTTGTTCTTTAGCAAATTGTAAAGCTCCCTCCCCCGTTAACATCACATGAGGTGTTTTTTGCAATACCAATTTGGCAACAGCCAACGGATGCATGATATTTTGTAAAAAGGATACCGATCCACAATCAGAATGATGGTCCATGATACAGGCATCCAAGGTCACTTTTCCTTCTCGATCAGGAAAACCACCATAGCCTACACTTCTCACTGTGGGATCCGCTTCAGGAATTTTCATTCCCCTAACGATTGCATCCAAGGTAAGCTCGTTATTTTCCAGAGCCTCCCATGTAGCTTCATTGGCGGGTAAACCATGATTCCATGTAGAAATAATCACTGGCTTTTTCGCAGCGGTCTTAGCTGTTAAATCCACCCCATCAATGGCCACTCCTGTTGCATCTTTACAACTTAAAACCGCCGTAATTCCAAGCGTTCCTAAAGCTGCTTTTTTTATGAAATTTCTTCTACCAGACATCTGCGTTATTTTTTTAATTGAACATTTTTGAAGACAGCGCCATAGGCTGTTTCAATTTTTTATTAGGGGTATTTCCCATCGTAAATACGAGGGTTCCTCCTTGGGTAATTTCTGTATGCGTGATATAGCTTCTATCGATCTTCTCATCATTCAATACAATAGATTGGATGTACATATTCTCTTCACTATTATCTAAGGCCTCTACTACAAACTGCTTCCCGTTTTCTAGATTTAGCACTGCTTTATCAAACAATGGTGACCCAAAACTATACACACCCTGTGCAGGATTCACTGGATAAAAACCAAGCGAACTAAAGATATACCAAGACGACATTTGTCCACAATCCTCATTTCCACAATGTCCATCAGGCGTGTTTTTATATTGTGTCTCCAGAATCTCTCTAATTAACTTTTGTGTTTTCCATGGCTTCTCTATATAATTATACAAATAAGCAACATGATGACTGGGTTCATTTCCATGAGCATATTGCCCTATCATTCCCGTACTGAAAATGGGGAGCTTATCCGTAGCTAAAGGCGCCAAACTAAACATGGTATCCAACTTTTTCTCAAAAGCATCCTTTCCTCCTACAGCCTTTACCAAACCTTCCATGTTTTGTGGTACTGACCAAAAATATTGCCACGCATTACTCTCACAAAAATAAGCCGAATATTCTTTCGAAACAAACTCTTTAACAAAGCTTCCATCTACTAATTTTGGACGCATAAATGTACTTTGTTCATCATACATATTACGCCAATTCTCTGAGCGTTTTAAAAAGTAGGTATAGTCCGCTGTTTTACCCAAATCCTTTGCAAATTCCGCAATACACCAGTCATCATAAGCATATTCCAATGTTTTAGAAACCGACCAGTTTTCGTGCCCTTCACCTACAGGAACATAGCCCAATTTTCTATACACATCTATCTGACGATCATTTGCCATAGCACTGGCTTTACAAGCTTCGTAAGCCAAATTTACATCAATGTTCTGAATACCTTTAAAATACGCATCTACCACCACTGGAACCGCATGGTATCCTATCATCATATTGGTTTCATTTCCTTGCATGGACCAGACCGGCAATAACCCTGTTTCTTTGTAATGCGCCAAGAGACTATTGATCATGTCCGAAGTACGTTCCGGGTGAAGAATCGTATATAATGGATGTGCTGCTCGATAGGTGTCCCATAAAGAAAAGGTATCGTAACGCTCAAAACCATGGGCATTTTCCGTTTGGTGATTGGCCCCTTTATAATTCCCATCATGATCACTTAGCAGCGTTGGAGCTAACATAGATTGATACATCATGGTGTAAAAAATGTGTTTTTTTATAGTATTTTCAGTCGTGATTTCAATTTTCCTCAATTCCTTTTCCCAAACCTCACTGGCCTTATTTTTATACTCCTCAAAGTTAAAATGAGGGGCTTCTATGGCGAGTGATTTATGTGCCCCAGCAATACTTGCAGTAGACATTCCTGTTTTCAAAACAATGTGTTCGTTTTCTGAGGTCGCATAATTCAGTACAATGCGTGTGTTTTTACTTTTCACAGGAGAAACCGCCAGCGAATCGTTGCTGTACAATTCATAGCTATCAAAAGGTTTGGAGAATTTCATGACAAAATAAGCACGTTGATCCTTTGCCCAACCCGATGATTTTCGATAGCCTTCGATGGTACTATTATCTACGACTTTAATATAAGTATCCGTAGGACGGTCCCAATTTAATGCATAGCCTAAATCTACCGTAATTTTAGAAGCAGTGTCTTTAGGAAACGTATATTGATGAATTCCTGTTCTGCGGGTAGCGGTCAATTCTGCTTTGATACCATAGTCCAACAAGTCTACGCTATAATAGCCCGGACTCGCCGTTTCTTGCTCGTGAGAGAAACTAGAAAATGGCTTGTAATTGTTTGCCTTGATTCGTTTTGAAAATCGACTGTTTGTAGGCATGACTAAAATATCGTATAAATCTCCGGCTCCTGTACCCGTCAAATGTAGGTGAGAAAATCCAGAAATAATAGAATCCTTATAGAAATAGCCCGCAATCCGATCCCATCCCGGAATACCGATGTCTGGACTTAATTGCACCATCCCAAAAGGCACCGTAGCACCGGGATAGGTATTCCCAGGTCCATCAGTTCCTATAAACGGATTGACATAGTCTACCAAGCGATCTGACTTTTTGGAGGCTTGCTGGCAGCCAACTGCCAATAACATAATACTAATAATAAGGATCCCTGTTTTTTTCATTATAATGATACTACAACATGCTTTAAAAAAGAAACAGCTAATTATTTAAAACCTGAGCCAGGCATTCAAATAATTAGCTGCTTCAAATCGTATTATTTTAAACTTTCTTTTACTTCTTTAATTGCTTTTAAATACTCCGGTGTTAAAGCAGGACCATCAAAGAAAGTCACTCCTTTTGCACCATTGTCTTTTGCAAACATAATGGCTTGTTTTACTTCTTCCGCAGATTTAAACGGTGGCATATAGATACCGGTATTTATACCAATTCCTTTGTCTTTTACATCTTCCACTCCTTGTTTGGTGGCATAGCCAATCCAATCGATCTCTTCATTGTAAAACCCGTGGTAAATCATTGGATACACCTCATCAATATTCCATTTATCCCAACGCTGACGTACCATATGGTCTGCCATCTCTGGATAAGGAAATACTGCCGCCGTTAAGCGTTTGTTGTATTTATGTGCTATTTTATAAGCATCATCTACAATGTTTTTTACACTATTTAAACGAAATTGCTTCCACTCCATATCTATCGAAGTATTCGCACTTTCTAAGGGGTTTTTATGATGCGCTGCTTGGAATTTTTCAATACAAACTTCACAGTAACAGAAATCGTATTCTGCCATTTCCGTTTCTTGTACCAAATCGTATTTAGGCAACAATCCAATCGGTAAGAAAATATCAGCAAAACGGATATAATCCAAATGTACACTTTCGATACCTTCCACCTTTGCCAAGCCTTCAATCAATCCTAGGATATGATTACGAGACTCCTCTCTGTTTGGACACAACCATTGGTAATACCCAACATATGGACGGGTATCAAAACAAGATTTCCCTTCTCTACTTACCGCATACCATTCTGGATGTTGCAAGGCCACTGTATCTCCAGGGCGGTTCATGGTCATAATCCAGGCATGTACTTTTAAACCTGCTTCCGTAGCCACTGGAGTGATACGTTGTAATAATACAGGATCCGTATTGGTGTTAATCAACACTTCATCGATCCCAGCATCTTTGTATTTTTTAAATTCTACCGCGTAATCTTCATTACTCGTTTTATCGCTTGCGGTAATCCATACACCAAACTCAAAAGCTTCTTTCTCAAGGACCGTTTCTTTGATCACTTCCTTCGTTTTTGAGCAGGAAGCAACGCCAATAAGCAATAACAATACTGCGATACTCGTAATCTTAATTAAATTTTTACTTAGAAATGAATTTTCCATCTTCTTTAATGATTAATGTGTTATTTGTAAAGGGGCTTTTAACAGTAATATTCCATCCTGTACTATGGGTTTCAAGGCTCGGATATATGGTTTTATGCTCCACGATAATCGGGTTGGAATCGAGGCTATCGATGTGAGTCGCATAGTTGTTATGTGTGGTATAATACGCTTTTTGAGCGCGCATCAACCGGTACAATTCCCATTTAATTTTCTCGTCTTGAGGTAGTACAAAAGTAGCATCCTCTCCTACCATTTTAGAACTAAAATACACATAGCCCCATTTTTCTGGTTCATGCATATTGATCACTCCTGTAGGAGACCATACCCAATTGTATTCATGCATAAATTTACCTGCAGCATCTTTCTTTCGTGCATATTTACCGTCTATCAATTCAAAATCCCAGTTCACTCTTGAAAAATTTACACGCCAAAAATCATCTTTGGGTATATTTTTCTCATAATAGGATTTTTTATAGGCAGCCCAAGGAATGGCCATTTCTAAGGTCCAACCCTTATCTATATCCGTCGCATTGTTCAGCGTTCCTTCTATTTTTACAGCAGATTTTAAGCCTGTCAAAGTCCAATCGTTTAAGACTACATTTGTTTCTCTATACGGTTTGGTGATAAATAAATCCCATACGGTATTCAAGGCGTTAATCTCCAACTCATAATAATTATGTGTATCTCCGTCTGGATCTATAAACACTTCAAAATCGTTGTTATAAAAAACTACGGCATCCCGTTCTGTAATATCTCCCCACACATGAGGCTCCTCCATCTGTGCTAAAATGTAGAAATACTGTTGATCCCACATCATTTTCACTTGGGTTTTGTAGGTCGGTTTTTTAACACCTTCTATGTCTATAAAAACGTTAGACCATGCTACTTTTCCCCATGATTTCTCAGAAGCTTCTCCATCGATAAGTATGGTTTCATCGGTCTGCAAAGCCACATAGGTTTCTGGGTTTATTTTACCAGAATCCTGAGCACAAGCTAGCAATGAAAAACATCCAACAACAAGGCTTAAAAAATTAAATTTTGTAAACATAAAATGTGTTTTGTTTATAAACTATTGTCTTTTGTGTATTGAATCAATTCGCTCAATTTCGCAAAAGCCATGGCTACTACGGTATCCGCAGCTCCATAATAAATGGCAATTCTATCCTTTTCAAAATCGTGTAATGCCGCACATGGGAATACCACGTTTGGTACATCTCCTGTCAATTCATATTGTTCTGCTGGGCCTAATAAATAAGGCTGTGTTCTAAACAATACTTTACTAGGATCTTCGGTATCTAAAATAGCCGAGCCCATCGCATATCTAAATCCATTACAGGTATTAATTACCCCGTGATAAATCATCAACCAACCTTCATCGGTTAAAATAGGAACTGCTCCTGCCCCAATTTTTGTACACTGCCAAGCAGAGTCTTCAAAAGGAGTTGCTTTCATTACGCAACGGTGTTCTCCCCAATACTTCATATCAGGACTATAACTTATATAAATATCACCAAAAGGAGTATGTCCATTATCGCTAGGACGACTTAACATCGCATATCTTCCATTGATTTTCTCTGGAAACAGTACCCCATTTCTATTGAATGGTAAAAAGGCGTTTTCACATTGATGAAACTCTTTAAAATCAAATGTATACGCAATACCAATGGTAGGCCCGTGGTATCCATTACACCAAGTGATCCAATACCTATCCTCGATAAATACCACACGTGGGTCGTATTTATAATCCGACTCAATCATCTCCGTATTTCCAGCTTTCATTACAATAGGATCATGATTAATGTCCCAATTGATTCCATCTTTACTAAAACCAGCAAAGATATTCATTTGTACTGCCTTGTTATCACATCTAAATACCCCTGCAAAACCACCTTCGAAAGGTACGACTGCCGAGTTAAATATACTATTTGAACTTGGAATCGCATAGCGATCTATAATAGGATTTTCAGAATATCTCCACACTACATCATTACAACCTTCCGGTTTATCTTGCCAAGGAATATCACTCATTTTATATCTATTTAATAATTGAAACTTTTTAAACTAATTGTAAGCGCATTATACTAATTACAATCCCAAATGACTGATCTAATTTCTAAACCATCATTTGGAAATGTAGTTGGTATTATAAATTTTTAATCTTGTCGTACCACGTAAATTTTAAAATGATAGTCGTGACCAAAAATACAGCTAAAGCAATAAATCCTTTCGGATAATCGCGAATAATAAAGTAAATAGGCAACACAATCATACTCGATTGCCAAACCACACCAATCACACTGTTCCCCATATCAAACCAAAAGTTCTTATTTTCGGTAAAAGTAGGTTCGTCTTCTTGAATAGCCTCACAAACTGGCTTCCACCATCCCCAAGGATGCACCGTTCTATAAAACGATTTTAAGGTTTCCATATCTGTTGGTTTTGTGAAATACGTTCCCAAGAATGATCCTAATAAGGACACTCCAAAAATAATAGGGAATAAATAGATCGCATTTATTTCTGACAATTCATAAATAAGTGTTCCTTCGGTAAATGTCCCTTTATAACTATCCATTACAAATTGTAAAGAAGCGATGAACAATCCAGCAAACATTCCCCAGAAATAACCCCATCCATTAAAACGCCACCAAATCCATTTCAAGAAATTAGCTGCTACATAACCTCCAAATAAAGCAGAGGTAATCCATAGCGTTAAAGCATTGATAGAATTAGCAAAAAAGCCCATAAAGACTCCCAATCCAACGACTGCAAAAGAGGCAATATGACTGGCTCTGATATAATGCTGATCACTGGCTTCTGGCTTGAAATATTTCTTATATAAATCGTTTACGATATACGCTGGCCCTGCATTTACAAAGGCAGAGAAAGTAGACATAAATGCGGCTAATAATCCGGCCAATAACAATCCTTTAATTCCCACTGGAATATGAAAATTGATTACTTTAGGTAAAATTATTTCTAAATCCGCACCACTCAACAGTGGATTCCCATTCATTATTGGCGCCAATTCCACTAAAGCAATGACCACAATTCCTGCAATTAACAAATAACGAGGAATAAACAAAATAAGGTTTGTAAACCCACTCATTAAGGCTGCTTCTTTGACCGATTTTGTTGATAAAATACGTTGTAAATCATAACTTGGTGTTGGTCCTGCAATACTTGCAAAGAACCCTTTAAAAATGGTCATTCCAATCAATGCTCCAAACATTTTATAACCTTCAGAATCTATCAAATCGTTAAAGGCTTGGTATTGATCTGACCAATGTGTTTCCAGTTCCCAACTAAAGAATACATTGCGCCATTCTGGAGTAATTACAGCTTCTATTTGAGCATCACTAATAGCATAAAATGTATATCCAGCTACCAGAATCCCAGCAATGACCATAATTCCGTATTGCAATACTTCCGTAGCTACAACAGAGAACATCCCCCCTTTTATCGTATAAAAAGTAGTTAGTATAATAATGATTAAAGCATACACATGTTCCGAGCTAAGCAATTCACTACCGCCCAAAACCAAGGACAAGTCCCATGGTAAAATAATCGTCATAAATTTCCCAACACCTTCAAAGAAGTAAGCGATAAAACCTACAGCGGAAACAATGGCAAATACTGCGACAATTTTATGAGAAGCACGTCCTGCTTTATCATTTCCAAAACGTGTTAAAATCCATTCAGAACCTGTCATTATATTTGATCTCCTAATCCAAACGGCCAAGAACATCATCACAAATATCTGATTCCAGATAGGCCAAAGCCACATAAACATAAAACTTTTTAATCCATATAAAAACAGAATTCCCACCATCCAAGCGGTTCCTGAAACGTCAAACATTCCAGAGCCATTACTCAGCCCTAAGAAATACCATTTTATATTATTACCTCCTAAGAAGTAAGATTTTAGCCCTTTTGAAGCCTTTTTTGAGACCCAAATTCCTACAAATAATGTCAGTAGTACATATACTGCTATTATTGAGATGTCAATTATATCCATTATTACTTATTATTATTTTTAAGACCCCAGTTTTTATTAGGTGTATTTCCCATCACAAATTTCAGTGTCCCACCTTGGGTCATTGTTTGATGGCTGATACTTGTTTGGTTGAATTCTACTCCGTTTAAAGTAGCCGATTGTATGTAAATATTTTCTTTAGAGGCATGTTGCGCTTCAATCACAAAATCAATGCTGTCCGAAATTTTAATGGTTGATTTCTCAAACATTGGACTTCCTATTTGGTATTCTCCAGAAGCAGGGCTATAAGGATATAATCCCATAGCACTAAACACATACCAAGCAGACATTTGACCACAATCCTCATTACCGCTCAAACCGTCAGGTAATGTAGAATATTGAGTTTCCAAAATATGACGTACCCAGTACTGCGTTCTCCAAGGTTGATTCGAGAAGTTAAACATGTAAGCAATATGATGGCTCGGTTCGTTTCCATGAGCGTATTGCCCTACAAGTCCCGTAATATCTACCGATACATTGTCTCCTGTGATTTCCGAAGATTCTGTGAATAATTGTTCTAAGCGAGCATTGAATTTATCCGCTCCTCCATGCATTTTTACCAAGTTCTCTGTATCGTGTAATACAAACCAACTGTGCTGCCAAGCATTTCCTTCGGTATATTCTGCATGTACTCTATGGGCAGAATATTTTGGATCAAAAGGTGTTTTCCAAGTAGTTCCCTTTTCATCTAAGCCTCTCATAAATCCAGTTTCCTTATCAAATAAATACGTATACGCCTGAGCACGTTTTGAGAAATATACAAAGTCATCCGTTTTATTTAACGCCTTTGCTATTTGAGCCACACACCAGTCATTATAGGCATATTCCAAGGTAATGGTGACAGATTCATCCAATAAGTTATGCGGAATATATCCGTATTTCTTGTACAAATCCAAGCCTCGTTCATCCTGCATCATCGTGGCTTTCATCGCCTCGTATGCTTTATTAATATCAAAACCTTTGATTCCCTTTAAATACGCTTCCGCAATTACAGGAATAGAATGATAGCCCGTCATGGTATTGGTTTCATTTCCGTACAAGGTCCAAACAGGTAAAATTTTCTTAGTTTGATAATATGCCAACATCGAATTGATAATATCCGCCACTTTTTCTTGATCCATAAAGGTCATTAAAGGCTGTTGCGCTCTAAAGGTATCCCATAAAGAAAGGGTCGAATAGGCTGTGTAATCTTCCGCTTTTACAATCTGATCGTTCTCCATTCTAAATGCTCCATTTACATCACTAAAAGTAACAGGAGCAATTTGTGTATGGTATAATGCAGTATAAAAAATAGTTTTTAAATCGGCATCCGAAGTTTCAATATCAATTTTAGACAAGGTCGTATCCCAACTTTTCTCTGCTTGCTTTCTAAGAGTGTCAAATTCAAAAGCTTCTCCTTGCTCCAACATGTTTTCAAAGGCATTTTCAATACTTACAGAAGACACTGAAACCTTCACTTGTAATTCCGTGGTATCCATCTGCTCAAAAAACAATTGAGCTGTTGTTTTTTCACCGCTAACAGTCTTAACATCCTGTACATATGCGCCTTCTTTTACAAGGTCGTAACTACGGATATCCTTAGAGAATTTTGCTGCAAAAAACACTTTCTGATTGTTAGCCCAACCCTTACTATAACGGTATCCTGCAATCGTGTTTTTATCCACAATTGTAATGGACGAGGCCATTGTTTTATCCCAATTAATAGCGAAACCTAAATCGATGACAACAGATTGCTCTTCGTCTTTTGCATAGGTGTATTTATGATTTGCTATTCTTAGACCTGACGTTAACTCCACTTTTATATCATGATCTAACAAGTCTACTGCATAATAACCTGCAGATGCACTTTCTTTTTTATGACTATAACTAGATTTATAAGGAATGTCGTCACGAGAGTTGATTTTAGTTGTCAAATCTACCTTCTTATTGATCGGCATAAAACGAATATCGTTCAAGTCTCCAATTCCTGTACCACTTAAATGCAAGTGACTAAATCCAATAGTTATTGAATCTGTATAATGATATCCAGCACACCAATCCCATTTCGAAATCCCGTTATCTGGACTTACTTGTAGCATCCCAAAAGGCACTGTGGCACCAGGATATGTATGCCCGTGACCACCCGTTCCGATAAAAGGGTCTACATATTTAATATTGGAGCTAGCTCCATTTTCTGCTAGTTTTTCCTTATGTTTACACGAACTAAAAAGAACTAAAACGGCGGTTAAACTCAATAAATATATTTTCTTCATACTGATTATTAGTAAATTTTACTACTGTTGATTTGTGATGTTTAAATTAATTATAAATATTATGTAAATTTAAGATTTTACAAAAAATATTAGACGTATAACACCTAAACTAGGTTAAACAAAAAAAATAGACGACCCCATGTCACAAGATCGAAAACTAGCACAAATGGAGCAAATAAAATTCTCCGAAATAAAACGGAGACACCATTTTATTTTTTGGTCAATATATTTTATAATTAATGTGTTGCGATGGGGAAGTTATTTTGACGATTACGATTATTCTTTAAAAACCAATTTAATTGGTTTCCCTATCCACATGCTATTATGTTATATCAACATATATATCTTAATGCCTTCTTTTGTTTTTAAACGAAAATATTTTCTATACCTAATTTCTGTATTAGGGGTGCTTTTTTTAATGGTACTTCTAAAGTTTAATCTCACCTATTTTTTAGTGTCCAATGATGTATGGCCAGAAGGTCCTGAGATCACCCGGAAATTCACCATCAATTATACCATTCAAATGATGATTGGCGAGCTGTATGTTGTCACCTTTGTAACGGCCATAAAAATAACCATGGACTGGATACAGGAACACCAGCGATCCACCCAATTAGCAAAAGTACAATTAGAAACCGAATTGTTATTTTTACGATCTCAAATATCTCCACATTTCTTCTTTAACACTTTAAATAACATCTATTCATTGGCGATAGAAAAATCGGATAAAACGGCAAAAATCATTTTAAAACTATCCGAGTTTATGCGCTATTTACTCCATGAGACTAAAAATAGCAGTCAGACCTTGGACAAGGAAATCATGTGTATTCAAAACTATCTGGACCTAGAGCGCATCCGCTTTGATGAACGTTTAGAAATAAACATGGAACTCTCTGGAGAACTCATGGACAAGTCGATCCCGCCAATGATACTACTTGCTTTTGTAGAAAACGCCTTCAAACACGGCGCCAATAAAAACATCGGGAAAATAAAAATTGACATATACATTACAGTTAAAGAAGATTTTCTTTACTTTCGTATCGAAAACCCAATGCCTGCAAAAACCATCTATGAACAACGATTTAACACCAAAAGTGGTTTAGGCTTGAAAAATGTAAAAAAGAGATTAGAGTTAGGTTACAAAAAGAATGAATACGAAGTAAAGACTGGAGAGACAGATGGACTTTTTATTGCAACCCTTAAAATAAAAATACGATGAAGACGAGATGCCTAATTATTGACGATGAACCTTTGGCCATAGATGTCATCAAAGGACATTTAACTCAATTTACCGACATTGAATTAATCACCACTTTTAACAATGCGGTAGATGGCCTCAACTTCTTAAAAGATAATGAGATTGATCTCATCTTCTTAGATATTAATATGCCTCTTTTAGACGGCTTGAGCTTTGTTAAAAGTTTGACAAAAAGACCGTTGATCATAATCACCACCGCACACACGGAATTTGCCATTGAAGCCTATGACTTGGATTTATTAGACTATTTAGTAAAACCCATTGGTTTTCCTAGATTCGCAAAATCCATCAACAAAGTTTTTAGCATCAGAAATAACATCAACCACACAGAACAGGTCATTAATAACCGTCCTCATATTTTTGTTAAAATCGACAAAAAGAAGATGAAGAAAATATATTTAGACGAAATTTTAGTCATCGAAAGTCTAAAGGATTATTTAAAAATCATCACAACCACGAGCCGCTATATTATCCATCAAACTTTACAGAGTTTTACAGAAAACCTACCTGCAGAAAATTTTATTCGCATTCACAGGTCTTATACAATCGCTATTGATAAAATAGACATGTTGGAAGGAAATAGTATCGAAATTGGAGGCATACGCTATACCATTGGCCGTACTTATATAGAACAAGCAAAACAGTGTATTTTAAACACTTAAACGAATACATCTATAAACAGAAAGCCCCCGTAATTAAATAATTACGGGGGCTTTTTATTTGTGTATTCTTAGGATTTATGGATGATAAATATGGTAGGTCTTTTATGCAAGCTAGGCTTGTGATTCTTCCATTCTTGAATGGAATGTGTCCTAATATACTCGGTACTTAAGGTAATGTCACAGGCGATACATAAATCTGCTCCAGGTGTTAGAATGGCTTTTAAATCCGTGAACATTTTATCATTACGATACGGAGTTTCGATAAAAATTTGAGATTGATTTTTCTCTTTAGACAAACGTTCCAACTGCTTGATGGTCTTTTTTCTTTCAGAAACATCAATAGGTAAATAACCATTAAAAGCGAAATTTTGTCCATTTAAACCAGAAGCCATCATAGCCAATAAGATAGAAGAAGGTCCTACTAATGGCACCACCTGAATCCCTTTCTCATGGGCCATTTTTGCAATAAACGCACCTGGATCTGCAATTGCAGGCACACCTGCCTCCGACAACATCCCGATAGATATTCCTTGGCTACAAACATCCAAATAGCGTCTTACTTCTACTTCATCTGCATATTTATCCAAGGTAAATAACTTTAATCCTGGCTGTGACTTTCTCGGGGTAATACGTTTGATGAATTTACGAGCACTTCGATCGTTTTCTACAATAAAATGATCCAATTCTTCGATCACTTTTATGGGTGGCGCAAACAATGATCCGCTTACCCGGTTCCGTTATGGCGATCACCAAGACTTTGACGAATGGGTGGATGACGAATTTGACCCGTATGTGGTGCTCGAAACACCACTGATTGCCAGCGAAGCCTTGTTCAAAACCGATTTGAATGCCTATCGCGCGGCATTGGTTCAATTCAGACAAGATCAACAAAATGAAGCGGCAGGCGAAGCACAAGGTGCTGAGGGGGCATCATGAATGAAGAAATTGTAGAACAGGCCGCACAAGGATGGTTTGAGGCGTTAGGCTATGACGTGTTGCGCGGGGCAGATATTTCGCCGGGTGCTGAAAAACCGTTGCGCGACACTTACGAAGATGTGGTGCTGCTTCCCCGCTTGAAAGCCGCCCTTCGCCGCCTAAACCCGGACATGCCGGAAGACGCAATCGGACAAGCCGCCACCATTGTTTCCCGACCACCGGAACCGACGCTTGAACAAAACAATCGCTGGTTTCACACGCTGTTGAGCGATGGCGTTGATGTGGAATACCGCACCGATGAGGGCGAAACGCGCGGCGACAAGGCAAAGCTGTTTGACCCTGACAACCTTCGCGCCAATGATTTCTGCGTGGTGTCGCAGCTCACTATCAAAAGCGATGAGGCCACCCGCCGTCCGGACCTGATTGTCTATCTCAACGGCCTGCCAATCGTCGTCATCGAATTGAAAGACCCGACCAGCGAAGAAGCCACGCTTTGGTCCGCCTATGACCAGCTTGCCGAATATAAGGTCAAAATTCCGGCGTTGTTTGTTTATAATGAAGCCCTGATACTTAGTGATGGCGATACGACGCGCGTTGGCTCACTTACCGCTGGCACCGACCGCTTTGCACCTTGGCGCTCCATCAAGGATGATCGGGAACCGGGCCGCTCAACGTTGGAAACCGTAATTAACGGATTATTCCGCCAAGACGTACTTCTAGACTACCTCGCCCACTGTATCGTGTTTGAAGAAGACAAGAGGACTGGCGATATCGTAAAAAAGATTGCCGGTTATCATCAATTCCGCGCGGTGCGATCCGCTGTTGAAAGTTGCAAGCGTGCACTCCGCCCTCAAGGCGATGGTCGCGGTGGCGTTGTCTGGCACACTCAAGGGTCTGGCAAAAGCCTCACCATGCTGATGTTATCAGGTGCGTTGGTTCAAGATGAGCAATTGCAAAACCCGACCATTGTTGTGGTGACCGACCGTAACGATCTTGACGGTCAGCTCTTTGATACTTTCGCTGATGGCCGTGCGTTAATCCGGCAAGACCCGGTGCAGGCTGAAAACCGCGACGATCTGGAAAGGTTGGCCGGAGTGGGC
>NVRM01000069.1 GCA_002400885.1 Flavobacteriaceae bacterium | reverse complement strand
CTCCTGTTCTCGCAGCTTTTGAACATATATACTGCATAAAAGACAGGCTTCGATTTGAAATTATCAATAGCACTGAGTTTATATTTTCAATTCCTTTAGGAGTACTCTGTGCGTCATCACTGCCACTTGTTTTTTCTTGAAAAACTACTATCTGCCATTGACGTATTTCATTAAATCCGCTATTCTCGATACATTTTTTGCTTGTTTTTTCTATAAAAAATACAAGCAAAAAACACTCGAATTGACGCTTAGTAATGTCATTACTACCGCTGGTTTTTATGTTTTTAAAAACTCCTATCACGATTGACGATAGGGCAAGTAAAATGCAAAGCAGTGAAGCTTTACACGGTAATGAATTATGTTGGTATAAGTTTGCTTAAAAATAGGGCATAAAAAAAACCTTGAAAATCTTTCGATTTACAAGGTCTTAGTACAAAAGGCGGGACTTGAACCCGCACGGGCCTTACAGCCCATTGGATTTTAAGTCCAACGTGTCTACCAATTCCACCACTTCTGCATATTGGTATTTTTTATATTGTAGAGCGAAAGACGGGATTTGAACCCGCGACCCCCACCTTGGCAAGGTGATGCTCTACCCCTGAGCTACTTTCGCAGTCATTATGTTTAAAGATCGTAGCAATTCGGTGTGCTGTATTGCGGTTGCAAATTTAGGACTTTTTATAGAAAGACAAAGGCTTTTTATCTTTTTTTTCAGTTTTTTTTCTTAGTATTTTCTTAAGCCTTGTTTTTCAGTCTAAAAAAAATATATTTGCACCATATAAAACTATATATTGAATGCAAATTACTCAAACTACAAAACAAAAAATGAATTTTTCCTTACTATTATCGGATTTTAAGCAGCTGACGAAAGTTGGATTGTCTTTAAGCGTTGTCTTTTCTTCGGTTGCTGGTTATTTATTAGCGGCGGAAGTTATAGATTATAATATACTATTTCTTTTAGCTATTGGAGGCTATTTGATGGTGGGTGCTTCAAACGCATTCAATCAAGTCATCGAGTACGATACGGATGCTTTGATGAAACGTACGATGAACAGACCTATTCCAGCGGGAAGAATGTCTATAAAAACAGGCTTGATTATCGCGATCGTAATGGCAGCCATTGGAATTACGATACTGTATAGTATCAATCCTAAGAGTGCTTTTTTTGGTGCGATTTCAATTTTCTTATACACCAGTGTTTATACCCCTTTAAAATCTAAAACGCCATTGTCGGTTTTTGTGGGAGGGATTCCAGGAGCCATTCCTTTTATGTTGGGATGGGTGGCAGCAACGGATACTTTTGGAATTGAATCGGGGATGTTATTCTTAATTCAGTTTTTATGGCAGTTTCCTCATTTTTGGGCCATCGCATGGTTACAATTTGACGAATACAAAAAAGCAGGTTTCAATTTGATGCCTATGGGAAAAAAAGACAAAAACGCAATCCGACAAATAATTATTTACACGATTTGTTTGATGATCGTTTCTGTGTTACCTGTATTAAAAATAACAGGTAGTTTTTATATTCACCCCATTACCGCGGTCATCGTATTTTGTTTAGGTGGCTATATGCTGTATTTCGGTTTTCGTTTGTATAAATATAAAAATGATAAAGAAGCCAGAAAATTAATGCTCTCTAGTGTTTTATACATTACATTGGTTCAAATAATCTACGTGGTAGATAAGTTTTTACACTAACAATCAACATACAACTACTAACAACTCAATACTAATTAACTAACAAACAATGAACAATACCCTAAAAGAAGAATTACAAGCAGGAAAACGAAAAACAGCAAAACCGATGTTATGGACCTCGCTGGTAAGTATGACGATGATGTTTGCCGGCTTAACAAGTGCTTACGTGGTAAGCCGTAGGCGAGATGACTGGGTATCTTTTGATTTACCTCCTTCGTTTTTTTACAGTAGCCTGTTAATACTGCTAAGTAGTATTACGTTTTATTTGGCCGTGAGATTTATTAAGAAAGACCATGTAAAAGCTACGTCACAGATGTTATTATTAACCTTGGCATTAGGACTTGGTTTTGGCTTTTTTCAATTCCAAGGGTTTCAAGAATTATATTATCAAGGACATGTGTTTGCAGGAGCAGAAAGTACGGTTAAATCTTCCTTTTTATACGGGATTACGGGCTTGCATTTTTTACACGCAATAGCCGGATTAATAGTGCTTTTAATCGTTATTTATAATAACTTTAAAGGGAAATATTCAAGTAGTAATTCACTTGGTTTAGAGCTTGGTGGAATCTTCTGGCATTTCGTGGATTTATTATGGATTTACCTATTTTTCTTCTTCTATTTTATTAGATAAAAAAAATAGTATATATTTGGCTCACTAACAAAACAAAAACAAATACTTTATGAAAGCAACTTCTGCTTTAGATTCCAGCGTGGATAGCTGGAACGGAGGGGGTAAGGAGCCTTTGAAAGCAAGTTACGGCAAAATGATGATGTGGTTTTTTATCCTATCAGATGCTTTGACTTTTTCAGGTTTTTTGACCGCTTATGGTTTAATGAGATTTAAATTCAGTGATACTTGGCCTATTGCAGACCAAGTTTTTAATCACTTCCCTTTTCTGCATGGTGATCATCCAATGTACTTTGTGGCATTGATGACCTTTGTGTTGATTTTTTCTTCTGTCACCATGGTACTCGCTGTAGATGCGGGGCATCGTCAGGACAAAAAGAAGGTGACTTCTTATATGTTCCTAACCATTATTGGAGGAATCCTATTTTTAGGTTCTCAAGCATGGGAATGGAAAAATTTTATCGGAGGAAACATGGGAGCAATCCAAATGAATGATGGTAAAATTATTCAATTTGTAAATGCTGATGGCAAACAAATTGCCTTGACAAGTTTTGCAAAAACAGGTCCTATAGCACGTGTAAAACACGAAAAAGGAAATGGTATTTGGTTCTCCAGTGGAGAGGACTTACCGGAAGTTTCTTTATCCCAAGTGTTAGATGGATTTAAGGCGAACAATAGCTTGTCTGTACGTATCGAAAAATTAGATCCAGCTACTGGAGATAAAACTATTTTAGGCAGAGCTCAGGCAGAACGCTTTTTGGTGGAGTCTAAAAGAGTGGTGTACGGAGCAAATTTAAAAGTAAATGAATATGGAAATACGCAGTTCGGAGATTTCTTTTTCTTTATCACTGGTTTTCACGGTTTCCACGTATTGTCGGGAATCATTATTAACATCATTATTTTTGTAAATGTGTTATTAGGAACCTACGAAAAAAGAAAAAGCTACGAAATGGTAGAGAAAGTAGCCTTGTATTGGCACTTTGTCGATCTCGTTTGGGTATTTGTTTTCACATTCTTCTACTTAATATAAAAACTTAAAAAATGACTACACACGCACACGAATCACATACAGGTAGAATTTGGAAAGTTTTCGGAATTTTATCACTAATTACTATTATTGAAGTATTCTTTGGTATTTGGAAACCTTCTTTTCTAATGTCGCCTTGGCTTTCACCTTTCGAGGGTGGGTTTTTTGCAGCAATCGGGAATTTTATACTAGGAATCTTTATTTTCATTAAACCTTTAAACTTTTTCTTCATCGCTTTAACGGTTGTTAAAGCCTATTATATTGTTTGGTTTTTCATGCATATGAGCGAAGAGACAAAAGGGTTGAGAAGGGCCGTAGTTTGGAGCTCTGTCTTTTTGATTATTTACCTAACAACCTTGATGTTAATAGAAGGTAGCTATATAGGTGATGCGATTAGTCCTTATGTAAAGTGGGATTATTAAAAATATTTTTTATACAATAGATACTAAAGGTGGTTTTTTAACCACCTTTTTTCACTAAATTTATACAGTAAACTAAGCGATGATTCTTTGGAGTCGTCACAATTAACACCTAGAAACCATGAAAAAGTTTAGCGTACTTTTTATCCTCTTTATAATGCCCCTTGTATTTTATTTATTTTTATCCAAAGGGATTTATCACTATTCAAATTTACCAATTCTTACAACGGATATAGTGCCCGTTACACAAGTGGATAACCAGCAATCAGGAGTTACTTTTGATGAAAAGTTAAGCATCCTTTGCTTCTTAGGAGCGGATGTTCAAAAAGCAGAGGCCACCTTGTTCAATTTAAACGAAACGATTTACAAACGGTATTATCAAAAACCATTTTTTCAAATAATAGCCATTGTTCCTAAACAAAATAAGGAAGAGATGAAACAGGTTTTGAAAAAACTAAGTCAATTTACAGACATCAAAGGATGGAATTTTGTCTATGCTGATGCTACTGGAATCAAGCAATTATTCGAGAGTCTTGACAGCCCATTCGAAATGGATGAAACGCAGTTTTCCGAATATGCTTTTATCATTGATAAAAAAGGAAGGCTTAGAGGTAGAAAAGACGATGAAGATACAGATGGAGGCCGATTGTATGGTTATAACATGAAAGCGGTTGCGATTCTTAAAAATAAAATGAAGGATGATATTGATATCATTTATTATCAATGGAAAAAATCCGCCGAAAAATTAAAACGTAGACAACGAAAAGTATAACAGCCATGGATAAGAAATATGCATACGTAGGAGTCGCCTTTATTATCTTAATTTTTGGGATGTATACGGTCAGAAATTTGTCTGCAAATTTTAAGGACATCCCTTTAGTTCAAATCAAAGAAACCCCCATACCTTCTTTTCAGTTCACAAACCAGGACGGAGTCTTAATGTCAAGTGATTATTACAAAGGGAAAGTTTATGTGGTAGAATTCTTTTTTACAACCTGTACCACGATTTGTCCAAAGATGAATGTGAATATGGTGAAAATTCAAAACGAATTTTACAGTCGTATAGATTTTGGAATTGCATCCTTTAGTATCAATCCTAAACATGACAGTCCGGAAATCCTTAAAGCCTATGCAAAGGAAAAAGGAGCAAATTCTAAAAGATGGCATTTCTTTACAGGTGATCAAGACGCTATTTATGATTTAGCTACAAATGGATTTACATTATATGTAGGTGAAAATGACCAAGTATTAGATGGCTTTGAACATTCAGGCTCTTTTGCGTTGATAGATAAAAATGGCTTCATTAGAAGTAGAAAAGATAATTTCGGAAACCCTATAGGCTTTTATGATGGCCTAACGGAAGCAGGAATTAAAATGATAATAGAAGATATTACTATCTTATTAAAAGAATAAAAATGACAACAAAACCCATAGATTCAACTAAATATAATAAAATTATTACCCTTTTATCCATTGTTATCCCACTGGCAGTAGCAGGATTGTTCGGCGTGAAATTAGACCTAGAACTTCCTGTGTTTTTACCGCCTATTTACGCTGCGATAAATGCTTTTACGGCCATTGTTTTGGTTCTTGCAGTTTGGGCAGTGTCGACGGAAAAAGTGAAATTACACGAAAAATTAATCAAAGTGGCTATGGGATTGTCCGCTGTTTTTTTAGTACTGTATATTGCCTATCATATGACTTCTAACTCAACAAGCTTTGGAGGTGAAGGAACGATTAAATATGTGTATTATTTTATATTAATTAGTCATATTATTCTATCTGTTATTGTCATCCCTTTTGTCTTAGTTACCTTTGTTAGAGGAATTACAGGAGATATTGAAAGACATAAAAAAATAGCAAAATACACCTTTCCATTGTGGTTATATGTTGCCGTAACTGGGGTTGTGGTGTATCTTATGATTGCGCCTTATTATACCATCTAATGAAAAAAATCAGTATTATTTTGTTTTTGTTTTTTGGACTTGATGCAGTGGCACAATGTGCCATGTGTAAGGCGGTTATAGAATCCGGAAACCCAGAAATGGCCGAAGGAATTAATTCAGGAATCATGTATCTAATGGTGTTTCCATACATTTTAGTAGGGGTTTTATTATATGTACTGTATAAATACATGCGTAAAAGTAAAAATTAACATATTTATAAGAGCCTCGTGTTGTTACAAAGAATATCTTTAGTCGTCTTAAAAAAAACAATCAATTACATGAGAACTAAAATTGTAATATTACTGGTGCTGTTCGTAGGGGTTTCTGCCATGGCACAATCGAAAAAATGGACACTAGAAGAGTGTGTAGAACAGGCTTTAGGTAATAATATTCAATTAAAAAAGGGTGCCTTGGCCTTGGAGTTGCAACGAGCAGATATAGGAACAGCCAAAGCTAATTTTTTACCAACTGTTAATGGTTCAGCATCACATAGCTATAATTTTGGTTCATATATTGGTCAAAGCGGAAATAGAATTTCTGCAGACAGTCAGCAAAATAGTTTTAGAATCAATACAAGCCTTACCCTGTACAATGGAAATCGCAATAAATTGACATTGCAGCAGGTACAGCGAAATTTAGAGGTAGGAGCCTTAGACTTGGCGACTCAAAAGGACGATATTTCTTTACTTGCAGTGAACTACTTTTTAAACGTATTGTTCAATAAAGAAAACATAAAAGTGGCCAAAGAGCAAGTCGTAATTAGTCAACAGCAACGGTCTAAGATGTCCTTGCTTATAGAAGCGGGAACACGTCCAAAGGCTGATTTGTTTGAGACAGAAGCTAGCTTGGCAAATGATGAAGAAAAATTGGTGATTGCAGAGAATAATTTGAGTCTCTCTTTGCTGTCATTGGCACAATTACTTCAAGTTTCTCATTTGAATTTTGACACAGAAGATGTGGATATTCAAATTTCAAATGCTTCTTTAAACCAGAAAGATACAGAAGCTATTTATCAAAAATCTAAAAGTATCAGAACTGAAATTCAAAGTGCCGAATTAAAAGTAGACAATACCGATATTGACATTGCTATTGCAAAAACAGGATTTTTACCTACCGTTAGCGTAGGAGGTGGTATTGGAACTTCTTATCAGCATAGTTTAGGTGTAAAAGATGAAAGATTGGTAAAGGATCCGGTAACTGGAGTGTTTAATTATGTGCCCAATGGTTTTGGAAAACAACTAGAGGATAATTTAGGTTACAATATTGGATTGAATGTAAATGTTCCAATCTTTAATGGTTTTAGGAATAAAATCAATGTGAGTAAAGCCAAAATCAGAAAAGACATCGCTTTATACAATTTAGAAGATGAGAAAATTAAATTGAGAGAAAAGATTGAACGTGCTTTTGTAGATTCAAAAGCGGCACTTAAACAATATGAAGTTTCCTTAAAATCATTAAAGTCACAGGAGGAATCTTTTAAGAATGCCCAACAAAGTTATAGCTTTGGAGTGATGACCTCATTTGATTTTGATCAAGTAAGGAATAGAATGGTGGTAGCGAAATCTAATTTGATCAATGCAAAATACAATTATATATTTAAAACAAAACTATTGGATTATTACAATGGAATTCCTATTGTGATTAACTAATAGCCTGATAAGTGCTTTTCGCAGCACGATTTTATAGAACTTAGCCCTTTAAAGTGATACTTTAAAGGGCTATTGTATTTATGTCCTTCAAATATGTATATTTGCAATCTAAAATTTTACAGGTGGCTTATATTTTAAACATTGAAACTTCGACTAAAAATTGTTCTGCTAGCATCGCTAAGGATGGAGCATTAATTGTATTAAAGGAATTGAATTCGGGAAGTTTCTCCCATGCAGAAAAATTACATGTTTTTATAGAAGAATTGCTCGAAGAAGCAGGCTTAAAAATTACGGATTTAAACGCAATAGCAGTAGGAAAAGGCCCAGGCTCTTATACGGGACTTAGGATTGGTGTTTCTGCAGCAAAAGGGCTTTGTTACGCCTTAAATATACCCTTGATTTCAGTAGCTACTCTTAAGGTTTTAGCAAAAAGAACACGTATTTCTCAAGGTGTTATTGTCGCGATGTTAGATGCCAGACGCATGGAGGTTTTTAGTGCTGTTTACAATGATAAATATGAGGAAATAAGAAAGACAGAAGCTCAGATCATTGATACCTACTCTTTCGAAAATTATTTAAGTCAAGGGAAGGTTACATTTATTGGAGATGGCGCTGAAAAGTGTAAAGACGTAATTGTTCATGAAAATGCTATTTTTATAGACAATGCATTTCCTTCTGCAGAAGAAATGGCGCCCGTCTCTTTTGAAAAGTACCAAAAAAGCGACACCGAAGATGTCGCCTATTTTGAGCCTTTTTATTTAAAAGATTTTATGGATACTTCTAAGAAAAAATCTTAGTTGATTCTATTGTAATACTTGAAAATCTGAAGAAGGTCTTCTTCTTTTTTATAATTAAGTTTTTGCTGTTTCATATAAGTAGCAATCCTATCTTTTTGTTGATTGAATAACAGTAAGAAGTGTTTCTTCTTACTGGGTATTTTTAGTGCCTTATTATTTTCGAAACAGGTGTAATAAATAGCTTTCAATCTTTTAAACGTGATGGGACGTGAGGCATTATATCCATTCGTTGCTTTTTTTGCATCAAATTTCCGAATGCGTTCCTTTTTTAATAAATAGCGTTTGTTATTTTTAATGAGGACTAGAAAAAAACCAGGCTTCATTTCTTTATTTACCTCATAATTAAATAGTTGGTACGTTTTTTTTGAATTGATAAAATGGATGTCATAATTAAAATTATTTGTAGGTAAACAGTAAATTCTACCCTGCTTATCAATTTCCATTTTATTGCTATAGGCATCAAAGTTCACGAGACAAACCTCTTTTAATAGGGATATTTTTGCAGGATTGAATTCCTTAAATACATACGGAGATCCATCCGTTGGTTCTTTGGAGTGATCAAATGTTTTTATCGTAGAATCGAATCTATTGTATTGTTCTCCTACACTTGCGAATTGAGAATGTACCATAGAAACGAAAAAAAGTCCTAATAAAAGCAGGGTGTATTTTTTTTTATAGTCCATGTCCTTTGAGTTTAGCGTTAGTAAATTACATAAAAACTAGTTGTTTTATACTATTCGAATTTTAGTTCAACCAAATTAAGGGCTTCCTTTACCGTGTTTACCGGTAATTTACAGGCGCCGTCTACACAAATAAATAACTGTGATCCTCCTTTTGTAAAACGTCCTTCTAAGATCGGAAGTCTTGAATTATCCACAGCAGCAGCTAGTATTTTATTAGGTAAATAGTGTTTGTTTATTTCCTTAGTAAACGCTTTTGCATCAGGTCCGGTAATGGCAATTTCATAAAAGCTACCGGTCAAATCACAGTAAAGTTGCAGCCAGTTTGCATATCCAGCACCATAAGAGATCGCTTTTTCTATCACATTACTCAGCATCTGCTTGCTTGTTTTTAGGTAGTAACTGTTGGAATAATAGTGGCTTAGTTTATACAGGTTTCTTGCCATGATAGAATTTGATGATGAGATGACATTATCATCAATATCTATTTTACGCGCAATGAGTGCCTGGTCTTGATCCGAGGTGAAGAAAAACAAGTGATTTTCTGAATTAAAAAAGTGATCAAAACTGTAATCTGTTAATTTCTTTGCACTGTCTAACCATTGCTCATCTAGGGTTACTTCATACAAGGCTATAAATGCATCTATTACCGTAGCGTAGTCTTCTAAATACCCATTAATAGTACTTTTACCTTCCTTGTAAGTGTGATTGATACTGCCACTTTCCTGCAATTGCTTTGTCTTTAAAAAGGACGCATTTTTAAGGGCTGTTTTTAAAAAATCAGCATCTTCAAATACCTTATAAGCATCGATGTATCCTTTTAACATTAATGCGTTCCAGGATGTTAAAATCTTGTCGTCAAGTCTAGGTCTAGATCGTTTTTCTTGGGCTTTTTGAAGTGTTTTTTTCCACTCATTTTTTTTAGATTCTAATTGTGCTAAATTTAAATGATGTGATTTGATAAAAGAGCTGTCAGATCCTTTGCGGCATAAAACATAATAACCATGTTCCCAAAAACCTTTACTGTTTATATTGTAATACGCTGCAAATAGCTCAAAATCGTTTTTCAATAAGCTTTTGAGTTCCACTTTATCCCATACATAATAGGCACCTTCTTCTAATTCACCGGTACTCGTTAAACTGTCCGCATCTAAAGAGGAGTAAAAAGCACCTTCTTTGGTCAGGAGTTCTCGCTGTATGAAAGCCAAGGTCTCATAGACGGTTTCTTTGTATAATTCGTTTTTTGTTGCGGCATAAGCATTGGCATAAACACTGACCAATTGGCCATTGTCGTAAAGCATTTTTTCAAAATGTGGTACATGCCATTTTTTATCGGTGGAATATCTAGCAAATCCTCCTCTTAATTGATCATTAATTCCTCCTTGTGTAATGTTTGTTAATGAGGTATTTACGAATTCAAGAATGGCGTCGTCGTTATTTTGAACGGCATAACGCAGTAGGAAATCAAAATTGTGAGGCATAGGGAATTTTGGTGCACCCGTTCTTCCTCCATAAGTGTAATCCATATGAGTTTGCCAGTTTTCGACAGTAAGATTTAAGGTCTCCATATTGGGCGTGAATTCCTCAGTATTTAGGGAAACTACATCTTTGTACTTGACCCCTTCGGTCAATTTATTTGCATGCTCTGCTACTTTATCAGGATTGCTTTTGTATAAATTGGAAATTTCTTTTAAATAATGCATCCAATTATCTTTTGGGAAGTAGGTACCTCCCCAAAATGGTTTTCCATTGGGTAATGCGATGCAATTTAAAGGCCATCCTCCACGTCCCGTAATTAACTGAACGGCATCCATATACACTTGGTCTATGTCTGGTCTTTCTTCTCTATCTATTTTTATACAAATAAAATGTGCATTCATGATCGCTGCTACTTCCTCATCCTCAAAACTCTCATGTTCCATCACATGGCACCAATGGCAGGAAGAATAACCAATGGAGATAAGTAGTAGTTTGTTTTCTTTTTTTGCAAGATCCAATGTTTCCTGATTCCATGCCTTCCAATTTACGGGATTATGTGCGTGTTGTAAGAGGTATGGACTTGATTCGTGAATTAAATCGTTGGTGTATTTATGATTTTCCATAAGTGTTGAGTTTTGACTATGACAACCCGTAAATACGATGCATAGCACTAGAAATAGTCGTGTCATTTTAAAAAAATGTTAGTAGTAGATTCATTCAATGAATGTACGTGTAGTTTAAAACTCAAATATAATAAAAAAGTGCATTGATTTTTTTAATCAATGCACTTTTTAAAAAAACAACTACTTATTTAACCTCAAAGGTAATTTTCAAATTCACTCTGAATTCAGTAACCTCATTATCATTAATAACCACACTTTGTGACTGCACAAAAGCGGATTTTATGTGTTTTACCGATTTAGCAGCGTGTTTTACCGCTTTTCTTGTCGCTTCTTCCCAACTTTTGTCAGAATTTGCAAGTACTTCAATAACTTTCATGATTGCCATAACAATTTCAATTTTAAATTAATAAGTCTAAATATACGAAAATCAACATAGGATTTAACCTTATAGAAAACTTGATAACTTTAACTTAACATTCACATCACATGAACAATGTATTTTTGCAGAAAATATATTAATATAAAAAATGGAAAATATTTACATTTTAATGTTGGTTGCACTAACGGTGTTAGCAGTAATTGACTTAGTAGTAGGAGTGAGTAATGACGCTGTGAATTTCTTGAATTCAGCCATCGGGTCTAAAGCCATTCCTGTAAAGACAATTTTAATAATTGCCAGTGTAGGAGTTGCTATGGGAGCCATTACTTCTAGTGGAATGATGGAGGTTGCCAGAAAAGGTATTTTTGTGCCGAGCGAGTTCTATTTTAATGAAATCATGTTCATTTTTATGGCGGTAATGATTACGGATGTTTTATTATTAGATGTCTTTAACTCATTGGGAATGCCTACATCTACTACGGTATCTATCGTATTTGAATTGTTAGGAGCAGCTGTCTCTATGTCTTTAATAAAAATGTCTAACAATGGAGAGCCATTTTCAGAATTAGGGAAATATATCAACTCTGATAAAGCATTACTTATTATTTTCGGGATTTTGCTGTCGGTCTTTATAGCCTTTTCCATTGGTGCGTTGGTGCAGTTTTTGTCACGATTACTGTATTCGTTCCATTTAGAGAAAAGAGCAAGTTATATAAGTGCCTTATTTGGTGGTTTTGCTATTACTGCAATTACCTATTTTATATTTGTAAAAGGATTAAAAGGAACCCCTTATTACGGTGATGTAAAACATTTATTTGAAGGGAGAACACTTCAGATTTTAGCTTATGGTTTTGTGGCTTGGACGTTGATTTCGTTATTGTTAGTTTCTTTGTTTAAGGTGAATATTTTAAAGTTTATTATCGTAATCGGAACATTTTCACTGGCGATGGCCTTTTCAGGGAATGATTTGGTAAACTTTGTAGGGGTACCTATTGCAGCATGGAATTCTTTTGAAGCATGGCAGGCAGCGTATCACACTACAGGTGTTTTACCAAGCGAATTCTCTATGGAGATTTTAGAAAAGAAAGTGCCAGGGAATACTATGCTATTGTTGTTAGCTGGAGGAATTATGGTATTGACTTTATGGTTCTCTAAGAAAGCACAAGCGGTGATTGAAACTGGTTTGTCATTATCAAGACAAGGAGATGGTCATGAGCGTTTTGAAGCCAATGCCGCTTCAAGAACGGTTGTTAGAGCTGCTATTATTTTTAACATTGGATTGCGTAAAGTAGTGCCAGATACTGCCTTAAATTGGATCGATGAGAAATTTCAAAAACCAGTAATTAATTTACCACAAGATAGGTCGTACGAACTACCTGCATTTGATATGGTAAGAGCCTCTGTGAATTTATTTGTAGCCGGTATTTTAATTTCTATTGGTACTTCTTATAAATTACCATTGTCTACTACGTATGTTACCTTTATGGTGGCTATGGGGTCTTCTTTGGCAGATAGAGCATGGGGAAGAGAAAGTGCTGTGTACCGTGTAGCAGGAGTGTTTAATGTAATTGGAGGATGGTTCTTAACCGCTTTTAGTGCATTTACAGTCGCATTTATTTTCTTATACATTATTTATTTAGGCGAAATTGTTTCTATTTCTATCTTGTTAATTTTAGTCTTATTCTTATTGGGAAGAAGTTCTATTAAGTTTTCTAAGAAAGCAAAAGAAAAGAGTCAGCAACGTAAAATAGACCGTGCAGAATTGGGGACAATTAATGAAGTTGTGAATCAGAGTTCAGATCATATTTCAGAAGTTGTGAGACGTGTAAATAAATTATTTGCAAATGTGGTAGAAGATTTATCGAACCACGATTTGAAAAAATTATCTAAAACGGAGAAACACACTAAGAAACTAGATAAAGAAGTTGATAAATTGAGATCAGAAGTGTTCTACTTTATTAAATCATTGGATGATTCTTCTGTAAAAGCGAGTCGTTTTTATATATTAATCTTAGGATACTTACAAGATATCACACAGTCTATTAATTATATCTCTACGACGAGTTATAACCACGTAAATAACAATCATAAGAACTTGAAGAAATCTCAAGTGAAAGATTTAATTAACATTAGAAATGGTCTGAATAAAATGCTGAAGGAAATTGAGAAAGCATTTTCGGATCGTGAGTTTGATAAATTGAATGAAATATTATTGAAAAAACAGGATTTATTAAATTATGTATCTGATTCTATTGACAATCAAATTGCAAGAATTAGAACGGATGAATCAAGTCCTAAGAATACGACCTTGTATTTTGGAATCTTATTAGAAACCAAAGATCTAATTACAGCATTAATGAGCTTGGTGCAGTTGTATGATGAGTTTTACATCAGTGAAAGCACTAAAAAATAAAGAGTTTATATTTTAATTAAAAGCCGTTTTAACATTGTTAAAACGGCTTTTTTTTATGTGATAGAGTCGTGGTAGCTATGGTTCTTGTTTGTTCATTTACTAGATCGCTATCCCCAGAAAAGAGATGCTTGTTTAAGCGGTATTCCTGACAAAAGTATCAAACAAAAAAATGCCGTTTTGATTTCAAAACGGCATTTTTTATGGTATATGTTTAGTGGTTATGCAACCACTTCTTTAATTCTTTTAATGGCTTCTCTTAATTGTTCTTCAGAGGCCGCATAGGACATTCTTAAGCAGTTAGGAGCTCCAAAGGCTTCACCTGTTACGGTGGCTACATTGGCTTTTTCTAATAGTAATAAGGCGAAATCTGAGGCGTTATTAATGGTTTTTCCCTTGATTGTTTTTCCAAAGAAATAAGAAATATTTGGAAATACATAAAAGGCACCACCAGGAGTGTTCAATTCAAAACCTTTTACAGCACCTAATAATTCCAAGACCATATCTCTACGTTTGTGGAATTCATCCACCATATATTGAATCTTAGAAACAGGAGCTTCTAAGGCGGTGATTGTAGCACGTTGAGCAATACAGTTGGCACCAGAGGTGATCTGACCTTGCATCTTAGTACATGCTTTTGCAATCCATTCTGGAGCACCGATATAACCAATTCTCCAACCAGTCATAGCAAATGCTTTTGCAACACCATTTACTGTTATTGTACGATCGTACATACTTTCAATTTTAGCAAAACTAAAGTTAGGCTCWCCRTARTTRATATGTTCGTAKATCTCGTCAGAAATCACATAGATATTAGGGTGTTTCTCTAAAACCGCTGCTAAGGCTCTGTATTCTTCTTCTGTGTACACAGATCCACTTGGGTTRTTYGGTGAATTGAAAAATATTARTTTTGTTTTAGGWGTAATTGCKGCTTCTAATTGYKCAGGTGAGATTTTAAAATCTGTTTCGATAGTAGAGGGAATCTCTACATARGTWGCTTCWGCTAAKATGGTKATYGCMGARTARCTMACCCAATAWGGKGCAGGTAATAAKACCTCGTCTCCAGGGTTTAAAAGTACCATGGCTATATTTGCAATAGACTGTTTTGCRCCCGTAGAAACAACCACTTGGTTTGGGTGGTAAGTCAATCCATTGTCACGTTTAAACTTGTTACAAATTGCTTCKCGCAAGTCTAAGTATCCGTTTACAGGACTGTATGAGTTATAGTTATCTTCCACAGCTTTAATAGCAGCATCCTTAATGAAATCAGGAGTGTTAAAGTCA
>NVRM01000068.1 GCA_002400885.1 Flavobacteriaceae bacterium | reverse complement strand
CACCCGCATCCCAAAGTCCTGACTCTTGATTCCTGACTCTTAGGTCTATTTTCAAAATCACCCTTCAAAACAACCAAACGGAGGCCCATAACTACCGGTATCATTCTCTCTATTTACTTCTTCTAATTCCAATACAGGAGACAGACAAACATCATGGTTTTTAAATGTTTCCACCCAAGTATTACGTGGTTTAGTACTGAATAATTCCTCTAGTTTTTTCTTGTCAAATCTCCCCACAATCAATGTATCGGTATTATCCGTTTTCCATCTTGGTTTCTCGATCACCTCACAAAATAAGTTCCAGAATTTTAGTTCTAAGGCAGCGAGTGCTATCCATTTTTTGTCCTGACATTGGTAGACATTATAATTCACGAACAGTCCACTTAAAATGGGTGTTTTTTGATAAGGCATTCCACCTTGTAACATGGCTTGTGGAATGACAGCGATTGATGCTGAAGCATTACAGAGTGAAATGGATATAAACTGTGCTTTGTTTTGTAGTTTCTGTGCTAATAATCCGGTGGTACATGCCGCTATTAACATATAGGAACCTCCGGCAATATCGGCCAATTGAAAACCAGGAATTAGAGGGGTTCCATACTTGTCTTTGTTCAAACTCAGCAATCCGTTTTCTGAAATAAAATTCAAGTCGTGTCCTGCTTTTAAGCTGTTTTTTCCTGTTTGCCCATATCCGGTAATTGAAATATATACAATTTTAGGGTTGATTTTTTTTACGACATCATAGTCTAATTTAAAGGCTTTCATTGCTCCGGGACGGAACTGCTCTACTAGCACATCAGCAGTTTGTATAATTTTAATTATTTCTTTATAACCTTCCTCGGTTTCATAATCTATAATACACTGCTTTTTTGTGTGATTTAAAGCATGGAATAATACGGACACATTGTTTATTTTAGGTTGATAATGACGCGTTGTATCCATCCTTTTAGGACTTTCTATTTTAGTTATTTTTGCTCCCATTTGACTTAGTAAATGAGTACCTAAAGGACCAGGAAGTAACCTCGTGAAATCGATGATTTTTATGTTTTTTAAAGGAAGAATTTGTTTCATTGGTTATGATTTTAGAATCAGGACTACTTGACATAGGACGCGCAACTTTTCTGTAAAACTAGCTTTATGGATCAGTTATTTTATTCCATATGAATCAAGGGGGCTATTTTTAATACTTTTCTCTTTTAATCAAGTGCATCGAGCCTTATCTCCTGCTTCTTGTTTTCTGTATCATCCGTATCCGTCAGTTTTGTTTCCTGATTCGTGTTTCTTGATTCCTGTTTCTTGTGTTATTTATTTCAATTTATCCACTTCGTAAATACGTTCAATCAAAGCTTTAGGAACGGGGATTTTCTGCTGTGTTTTAAAATCAAAAAGGATTACTTCATGTGTTTTTATAGCCACCAATCGTTGTTGTTCTGTACTAAAAAAATGAGAGATTAGAATCACACGGTCTTTTTTTATACCAGTTGTTTTAGTTCCAATAATTATCGTGTCTGGATAGACCAAGGGGGCAATGTATTTCACCGATTGAAAACCGAGAATAGGAGCGTAGTTCAATTTTTTAGAGCCGAAGGAAAATAAGTTCAATACCTTTAAATAGTCGATACGTGCCATTTCTCCCCATCGGACATAGGCAACGTTGTTTACATGGCGAAAGGCATCCATATCGCCCCATTGAACGTTTATTTCACTGTGTATATTGAATTCTTTTAGTTGGTTTTTCATAGGTTTTTTTGTTATAGAATCAGGACTGCTTGACACAGGACTTAGGACGAGCACCTTTATCTAAAATATGGATAGCATCAGGACTGCTTGTTAGAGGACTTAGGACGAATATTTTTGTCTTTCCAAACGCATCCGTCAGTCCTGTTTCCTGATTCCTGTTTCCTATGTCCTTTTTTCAGCCTTTCTCATTTTTTGAAACATTTCTTTAAACAAACTTCTCGCAATCAGTACTTTCATTATTTCATTGGTTCCTGCATAAATTCTTGCCACTCTATTATCTGCGTACATTCGAGCAATTGGATATTCCCACATATAGCCATAACCACCAAATAACTGTAAGCATTCATCTACCACTTTTCCATGCATATCTGTAGCAGAATATTTGGCCATGGAAGCAGCTTCTGCAGAGAGTTGATGTTGGGATAAATCAACAATACAACGGTCTATAAATGATTGGTGAATTTGTACCTGAGTGGCACATTCTGCCAATTTAAATTGAGTGTTTTGAAAAGCGGCAATCGGACGTTTAAAGGCGGTGCGTTCTGTCGTGTAATCGATGGTGTCTTCTATGGCTCCTTCAGCGCCAGCTACAGCAGCAATTGCGACTGTTAGGCGTTCTCTCGCCAATTCTGTCATCATTATTTTAAAGCCCATGCGTTCATCACCTAACCTGTTTTCTTTGGGTACTTTAACATTGTCAAAAAACAATTCACAAGTATCCTGACTTTTCATCCCTATTTTTTTAAAAGGAACGCCTTTTTCATAGCCTTCCATATCCGAATCCATAATTAGTAAAGTAACACCTTCGGTAGCTGTTCCAGGATTTGTTTTTACGGCAATAATTGCCATGTCACACATATAACCATTGGTGATAAATGTTTTTTGACCGTTAACCAAATAGTAATCTCCCTTGTCTACAGCCGTAGTTCTCAATGCTTTTAAGTCGCTTCCGCAGTTGGGTTCTGTCATGCCAATAGCGGTAATGATTTTCCCTGTGGCCATTTTAGGTAAATAGTCGTTTTTTTGTTTTTCTGTTCCATATTTCAGTAAATAGGGAGCCACAATGTCGGTATGCAACGAAAAACCAGGTCCTGTGATTCCTTTTTTAGAAAATTCCTCAATTAATAAAGCGTTAAAAGTAAAATCAAGTCCGCCACCACCATATTGCTCAGGCATATCAATACACAACAAGCCCAAGGAACCAGCACGTTCCCAAATTTCACGACTCACCATGCCGTTTTTTTCCCACTCATCTATGTGGTCAATAACTTCGTTTGAAATAAAATCTTGAATCATTTCACGCATCATTTCATGTTCTTCGGAGGCATAAATGTTACGTTTTAATAAGGTGTTTTGTAGCATAGCTTTTATTTTAGATTATTTTATTTATCATTGCGAAAGAGGAACGACTGTGGAAATATCTCCTTCAACTTATATCTTAATTTTACATCATCTATACTTAGATCACCACGTCGTTCCTCCTCGTGTTGACGGTATATGATTTGGTTTATACGATGTTCCTGTCATTGCGAATGAGGAACGACTGTGGAAATCCCTCATATATAAATTTGAATGTCCCTGATTAGTGTTGACCGTTTTTAATTATTTTCTTGATGGTTAAAAATAGTCAAAATTGGACGATCTGTCACTTTTAAATTCTTCCAATATTTTTTAAACGCTACTGGGCTCATTTTAGGTAGATTTTTATGCAGTCTATTATTGTTATAACTATAAACAGCTTTTTTTACATGTTTTTTTAACTCGTTAAAATCTTTTGGTTCCCAATATGCCAGGTATTCTTCCTTTATAGTTCTATTAATTCGCTCTGCATAGGCATTGTCTAGTCCACTTAAAGCCATGCTTATTGAGCTTCCGTTCTTTTTTAAATAGTTTACGTATACTTTGTAAGTATATTGACTTCCTCTATCAGAATGGTGTATTCTAGGCGCTTTGTTATTTTTCAGCGCCATGGTTAAAGCATCTACATTTGCTTGACCCCTCATATGGTCAGATATTTTATACCCTACAATTTCTTTGGTATAAACATCTATTATAAATACGGCGTAGTAGTGTTTTCCGTTTACAGGAAGGTATGTGATGTCTGACTGCCATATTGTGTTTGGTGCATTAACTACTAAGCCTTTTATTAGGTTTGGATAAAACGTCCTCCCCGATATAGTGGTTCGTTTATAGTTTTTGATCTTTTTTATTCGATATCCTAACTGCATCATAGTATCAATAAACCGATCTCTACCAATAAAATTAGGGCGTAATGTATCATACATTTTCTCCACCCCACAACCTGGATGATCTTCTCGTAGCTCATCAGCTTCAAGCATCAGTTGGTGCATGTTTAAATCGAAAACTAATTGTCGTTTTGCATATTGAAAAACCGCCTGTTTGCTGATGCCTATTGCTTTAAAGAGTTGATTCATGCTGAAACTCATTTTTTTGATCTTAGATTTGAGCTTCTCGATTGTGGGGTGGCGTAGTTTTTTTTTATATCAATATTTAAATCTTCTTTTGCTACATCTATCATGGTTTCTAAATAATCTACCATAATTTGTTTACGCCCTAGCGCAGCTTCAAGTTCTTTAATTTTTAACTCGAGCCCCTTTACCTTATTTGTCGTGCTATCTTCCATCTCTACAACTCTATATCCTTTTTCGTTAAAGGTAGAGAATTTATAGATCCAACTGTAAACAGTCTGTTGTCCGATACCGTGGAGCTTTTTTAATTGTAAAACACTGTAATTTCCAGATTCAAAATCCGAAACAATTTGTTTTTTAAATGCATCGCTATAACGACGATGTTTTCGTAGTTTTTTGAAATTTGCTTTCATAGATTCCTGATTTAAGTGGTCAACCTATACCAGGGACATACAAGAAGTCCTTTATCTTATGTCCTGGCTCCTATGTCAATATAAAATCTACTATCTAAACAAAAAAAAGCGATTAAGACATCCATCTTAATCGCTTTTTTTATTCACTAGTAACTCGTCACTAGTCACTTTTCAAAAAATCCTAATTCCTAAAAATCAGCATTTTCATCCCAAGCTTCCAAAATATCTTTGATGCGCTTAATAAACAGGCCTCCTAAGGCTCCATTAACCACTCTGTGATCATAAGAATGCGACAAGAACATCTTATGGCGAATCCCAATGAAATCTCCTTGAGGAGTCTCTATAACTGCGGGTACTTTACGCACAGCTCCCAAAGCCAAAATAGCTACTTGCGGCTGATTGATAATTGGCGTTCCGAAAACAGATCCAAAACCACCCACGTTCGTCACCGTATAAGTACCTCCTTGAATGTCATCTGGACTTAATTTACCAGCTCTTGCTTTACCGGCTAAACTATTCACTTGTTTTGTCATTCCTATCAAATTTAATTGATCTGCATTTTTAATTACAGGCACAATCAAATTCCCATCAGGTAAGGCTGCTGCCATTCCTAAATTGATATTTCCGCGTTTTATAATTTTATCCCCATCTAAGGCTATATTTATCATTGGAAACTCACGAAGAGCTGTAGCCACCGCTTGCATAAATATAGGGGTATATGTAATTTTTTGACCTTCACGTTTCAAGAAAGCATCTTTCACTCGATTTCTCCAGTGTACGATATTGGTAACATCTACTTCTATAAAAGACTGTACATGTGCAGAGGTTTGTACAGATTGCATCATATGATGAGAAATCAATTTCCCCATACGTGTCATTTCTATAATTTCGTCTTCTCCATTCACAGAAACAGGTGCAGCAACAGTCTTTGTAACTTTGACAACAGTACTTGTTTTTACCTGTGGTTTTTCAACAACTACAGGAGCTGCAATTACTAGGTCCTTTTTTCCTTCTTTTAAAAAGGATAACAGATCATTTTTAGTCACTCTGCCATCTTTTCCGGTCCCTGCTATATTTTCCAATACCTCCATAGATATTCCTTCCTTCGAAGCAATATTCCTAACCAATGGTGAAAAGAATTTCCCTGACGGTGATTTCTTCTCTATACGAACAGATGCAATTACTTCATCTACTGATGCTGTAATTTCGGCAACCTCTTTAGGTTGTTCTTTCGTTTCTATAGATTCTTTTGCTCCTCCATCTACTTCAATAATTGCAATAGTTTCACCTACTTTAACTACAGAATCCGAATCAAATAAAATCTCAACCAGCGTCCCTTCTACCTCACTAGGCACCTCAGAATCCACTTTATCAGTAGCAATCTCAACAATAGCCTCATCCATATCTATAGAATCTCCTACGTTTTTTAACCATGATGTAATCGTTGCCTCCGCAACACTCTCTCCCATCTTTGGAAGTTTTACTTCAAATTTTGACATGCTTATTTGTTTTTTAGCTGTGTGCGAATTTACAAAAAGAAATAAAGAATTAATGGTATAATTTTTAAATTTATAGCCTTAATAATTACACATTCAAGAACAATTACAGCGAATTGATGAAAAACATTTAAAATCCGGCCTATTCTTAATGTTTTTTTGAAACATCTATAAAAAAGTAAGAATAAAAGATGATGAAACATATAAAGGTGAAACATGTTTTCCTAAAACATCATTAATCAACACTTAATTAAGACTTTTTAGTCTTTAAATACCCTTGATAACAAATGTTGTCTAACGGTTGGTATACAGTATTGAGAACCGTTCCATTTAATACCGTAATTCACTGACCTAGTTCATTTTAGGTCTTTTTCAAACATGATATTTGTCAGTAATAGGATACTTAAACATTTCTAAATTTACATAAGTTTAACACTAATTTACATAAGTTTAACACTAATATACTTAATCATGAAAAACCACAAATTATTAAAAAGCTTGATATTGATATTATGCAGCGTTGTATTTATCCAATGTACAAGTGACCCTATTGCAGGACCTGCAGGTGCAGACGGAATTAACGGTGCAGATGGGACTAATGGTATAAATGGAGTCGATGGAGCTACAGGTACAGCTACTTGTGTGGCTTGTCACTCAGAATCTCATAGAGATCCTGTAAATAGTTCTTATTTAGTTTCTAATCATTCTATAGACAAATTAGCGTTTGGACCTGGTACTTTGAGTGATTATATAAACCATGATGTAAAAGAAACCGAAAGCAATGAATATTACAACCCTGACTGTAATAGGTGTCACTCTTCTCAAGGGTTTATAGACAACCTTAATGGAACATTTGTCGCTGGAGTAGCATATGATAAAGTTGATGGAGTATCTTGTAACACCTGTCATGACAAGCACGGAACATTCGACTTTGAAACCGATGGTCACGATTTTGCTCTTCGCACACTCAGTCCCGTTACCCTAGCTTTTGATGAAACAATCGTTTTAGATTATGGTACAAGTAACACCTGTATTAATTGCCACCAACCAAAAGACGGTGCTCCAATAAATGACGGTACAGATACTTATGAAATAACAAGTCCATATTTCGGACCACACTACGGTGCTCAATCTACCATGTTAGAAGGAATACAAGGTGCTGAAATTGCAGGTAGCATGAGCTATGAAAATGCTGGAACAGCCAAACACAGAACGAACGCTTCTTGTACTAGCTGTCATATGGGGTCTGCTAATGACAATGATGGTGAACATACTATGAAACCTACATTAAACAGTTGTACTACTTGCCACTCTGGAGCAACTAGTTTTGACGTAAATGGAACAAAAACAACGCTTACTGGTTTACTTAGTGAATTACAAGAATTACTTGTAACCAAAGGAATACTTACTCCTAATGCATATGGAGGAGTCGACGTAGTACAAGGTACACATCCTTTCAAATTAGTACAAGCATATTGGAATTGGAAATTTATCAAATCTGATGGAAGTCATGGAATTCACAACCCTGTGTACACAAAAGCATTGCTTACCAATTCAATTGAATCTTTAAAATAAAACTCATCATTTAAACGAAGGGAGTGGTAAAAGACTCCCTTGGTTTATCCCTAACAAGTGAGAATTATTAAATAACAATTATAAACAAACTCTAATGAAATCAATCAAATTAACCTTATTGGCAGCCGTAGTAGCAATGGCCGCAAGTTGTACACATGATGACGCACCTACAAACACCATCATTGATCCAGGTGTGGGCGAAAGCACAGATGTATTATTAGTTAAAAAATTCTCAACCGCTCCAACATTTGATGGAGATATCGATGAAGTATGGTCAGAAGCGAGACCTCTTGTAAACACTGCCGTAGTAAGTCCTGCTGGAGATAGAGAGATTGCTCTAAACGGATCTAGTAATGGTGATGCAAATCTAGAACCAACAGATTTAATGGATCCTTATACAGGAGAAAAATCTAAATACTCTCTTAGAGGAGGGCATGATGGTGAATACCTTTATTTATTATTTGAATGGGAAGACGATCAAGATAGTAGAGACCGTCAATCTTGGTTCTTTAATCCAACTTCAAAAAAATGGATTGGAGAAAACAAGTACGCAAACCATAAAAACGACAAATATTACGAAGACAAATTCGGTATGATTTTCCCAATCAAAGTAGATGGAAAATTCCCTGCTGGATTTGAAAATGGAACCTGTACTGTAACATGTCACTCTGGATTAAAAGATCCTCAACCAGGACATAAAACTACACGTCACTTTATGGCTAACGATGGTGAATTGGCTGATTTATGGCACTGGAAACGTAACCGTAATGTATTGTCTCAATCAGTAGATGATGGGTATATCCAATGGGAAGACGATTTCGAATTTGCTTCTGCAAACGGTCGTAAAACTGATGAAGGGGACAAAATGTACGGAACCAACAAATTTAAGGATGAAGCTACAGGAATGAGTGGACCTAAATACGTAATTGTAAATGGTGAAAACGTATACTGGATTACCGATACTCAAATTGCTGATGGTACCGCTAAAAAAGTAACTGGAATTAGCACTGAAGGAGTCATTACTTTCGATGGTGGTTCTATTGACCCGAATGCAGATTTAGTTGCATATTCTCAAGGATTCGGAACTAAACGTTTCCCTAGTGTATACATTAACCCTGCAGGAGCTGGATCAACTGCTAGAACTGAAACTCAAGTAAGAGCTAAGCATATTGGATCTGGATGGCAATTAGAAATTAAAAGAAAGTTAAACACTGGGGATCCTAAAGATGCCGTATTTGTAATTGGAGAATCTATTCCTTTCGGTTTAGCCATCTTTAACAATGCAGCTATTGGACATGCTCAGTCTAATAATTTAACAATGAAAATAGAATAAGCTTCTATTTCTTTTAGAGAAAATAAAAGCAAGTGACTAATAAATGGCTATCAGCATAAACATCGTAGACGTTCTACGAAATTTATTAAAAACAAACGATTTACACTTATTAGGCACTTGTTTTAATTGACACCTTTTAAATTAATTAAAATATTAATAATGAAAAAAATAGTAAACATAGCGCTTTTAATGGCCATGGGTTTATTTTTAAACTCTTGTTATTATGATGCATTCCCCGAGGTAGAAATACCTGGCCCAGGAATAGAAGTACCTGTTGAAGATGTTTCATATGCTACTGACATTGCTCCTTTATGGGCAAAATGTATTGGATGCCATACATCATCACTTGGTTTAAACTTAAAAGAAAATGCCTATACAAATTTACTTAAAAAAGTAGTTGTTCCTCAGAAATCAGCTGAAAGTAGATTGTATACTTACTTTTCAGGAAACGGACACTTAGACGCAATAGGAGTTACTTTAAAAGCAAATCAAATTGCTTTAATTAAGTCTTGGATCGACGAAGGCGCTCTAAATAACTAATCTCATAAATAATAGATATGAAAATATTCAAACTACTATTTTTAGTACTGTTCCTTTCTCCAATGATCACTTTTGCACAAAAAGCAGAAGTAAAAGCAACAAAGAAAGTAAAAAAAGAAAAACCAGCAAGACCTGCTTTTGAAAGTTCATTTATTTTTGACAACCCTACAAATGTGTTGTTAAGAAAAAACGCCATGGAAGTTCAAATGGGACACCGTTTTGGTTTAGTATCAGGAGGCACAAACGACCTTGCAGGTTTTTGGGCTCCATCTAACATCAGAATTGGATTACAATTTGGTATCACAGATAAAATTAATATCGGGTATGGTACTACAAAATTCAACCGTTTTCAAGATTTTAACTTAAAAGTAAGTTTATTGCAACAAACACGTTCTAATAAATACCCTTTAAGCATAACTTATTATGGAAACATGGCAATTGATGCTAGAACTAAAGATAACTTTCAACATACACAAGATCGTTATTCATTCTTCAATCAATTGATCTTTGCCCGTAGATTCAGCCCTAATTTCTCTGCTCAAATCGCTCCTAGTATCTCCCATTTTAACGTAGTAGATAATACGATGCGTAATGACATGGTGGCTGTTGCAATAGGTGGACGTTATAAAATTAGTCCAGGAACCGCTATTATGATAGATTATAGCCAACCAATCACTGAATTTATGAAAGACAACCCTCATCCAGGAATTACTGTTGGATTTGAATTTGGGACCTCTTCTCATGCATTTCAAATTTTTGCAACAAATTACAATGCCATTCTTCCTCAGAAAAATTATATGTATAACACAAATGATTTCTTAGACGGTGACATCTTAATTGGATTCAATATTACTAGAATTTACAACTTCTAGATACCTTACAAAACAGACCTACAGAACTGTTGTTTTGTAAGTCTGTTTCTATTTACTACATACACACATTAAAAGCTACACAGATGGAAGACAATAAAAAAGGCAAGAGTACAAACAGACGTAATTTTCTTAAACTAGGCTTAATGTCAAGTGTTTCTGCAATTGCAGGAACTACCATTTTATCTTCACTCACTTCTGACGACGAAACATCAGGACATTCTCACTCTGGAGAAAAAATAAGACTACTCACTACAGATGGGAAAATTGTAGAAGTCGATGCAAAAAGCATTAATAACTATCCCGAAGCACATATTACACCAGAAGAATCTAGAAAAGGAATCCCTAACAAACATTTTGTGATGGTCATAGATTTAGCAAAATGTAAAAATGCTAGAAAATGTGTAGAAGGATGTCAAAAAGGACATAATCTTGATCCAGATGAGGAATTCATGAAAGTTCACCTTATGCAAGATCATGAAGAAGGAGCACCTTACTGGTTTCCTAAAGGTTGCTTTCATTGTGACCAACCTCCTTGTGTAACGGTCTGCCCTACTGGCGCTACCTTTAAACGTGAAGACGGTATTGTACTTATAGACAATGATCGTTGTATCGGATGTAAATTTTGTATTACAAGTTGCCCTTATTCTGCCCGCCAATTCAATTGGGGACATAAAGATAAATACGACGACAAATCACAACCATATTCTCCAGAAACAAGTACCCCAGGAACTGTTGGAACAGTCACAAAATGTGACTTTTGTCCAGATTTATTACGACAAGGAAAACTACCTTACTGTGCTTCTTCCTGTCCTATGGGGGTTATTTATTTTGGAGACAAAAACGAAGACATTGTCACAAATGGTGACGAAACAGTACGTTTTTCTGAATTAATTGCAGCACGTGGTGGCTATAGACACCTTGAGCATTTAGGGACTAAACCTAATGTTTATTACCTCCCTGCAGTTAATAGACAGTTTCCTTTAGAACGCGGATTTAATGTAGACGAAAAGATTATGGATCGCTATAAAGATGTCCCACTAATTAAAAAATTAAAAGAAGAAGGAAAGCTATAAGTTTTACAAACAAGTTCTAAAAAACCTACTATGATTTTAAATAATAACCACAAAGCATTGGTCACAGAATTGACGCCAATGTTAGAAAAAAGTAGTCGATCCTTCTATATATGGATTGCAATACTTACTGGATTTGTCACCTTAGGATTTGTCGCCTTTGTAATACAAATGGTGCAAGGTCAAATTGTCACCGGTATGAGGGACAATGTAGTCTGGGGAATCTACGAAGTCAATTTTATACTTTTTGTTGGAGTCAGTTATTCTGGTGCTTTTATATCTGGAATACTACATTTTATACAGAGTCGGCGTAAAAATTCAGTATCAAGAATCATAGAGATTATTACGGTACTTTGTTTATGTATAGGGCCTATCTTTATCCTGTTATGTATAGGAAGACTCGATAGGCTTCACTACCTATTTTTGTATCCAAGAATCCAATCTCCCATCACTTGGGACATCCTCGCAATTATGACTGATTTAGTAGGATGTTTTATTTATCTCTACTTAACATTTATTCCTGATTTTGCTATTTTAAGAGATTCAGACCATCTGAAAATACCTGCTTGGAAGAAAAAATTATACAAGACCCTTGCCATCGGTTATCATCATACACCAAGTCAAAAGAAACGTTTACATAAAATCACTAAAACAATGTCTGCTATGGTGATTGCATTGGCAATCGTGGCGTATACTGTGTTGGCCTGGATTTTTAGTTTAACCTTACAACCTGGATGGAATTCAACCATCTTTGCCCCCTATTTTATAATTGGAGGAATCTACACCGGTGTGGCAGTTATTATCCTAGTCATGTATGTGGTACGACGCACCTTAAATTTAGAAAAGTACATAGACAAATCTCATTTCACCATTGCTGGACTCGTATTACTCGTTTTTTCTTTAGTGTACGGATATTTTACATTTAGCGAGTACTTTGCCAGATGGTTCAGTCATAAAACCATTGACGAAAAGCTACTAAACACATTGTTCACCCGATATTTTTGGACTTTTATCATTGCGAATTACATTGGGATTTTGGTCCCAATAGCGATCTTGTTTTTCAAAAAATTAAGAACCATTCGAAACATTACAATCGCTGCATTAATTGTATTAATCGGATCTTGGCTTAACAGATATTTAATCATAATTCCTACGTTGGAAACACCCTATATCCCGATTCAGGACACAAGAATTGACTATGTTTTTTATAGTGCTACTTGGATTGAATGGGCCCTTGTTATAAGTGGATTTGCCGCATTTATGTTGTTTTTCAGCCTTCTACTTAAAATTGTCCCGATCATTCCTCTTTCAGGAATTATTGAAAGCGAAAATGAATCTACCACAATTACTAACGATCAATAAAAAAGAAAAAACATGAAATATAATTTTTCAAACCATCGTTTTACTACTTTAATGGTGCTGTTATTCTTCATTAGCTTTACAGGTTTTGGTCAAGAAAACGTAGCTAAGAAATTTAAAATGCTTTATAAATTTAATACGATAAAGCAAGCTGACAATACTCGGTTATTAGAAGTGAGTTTTATAGCACGTAACAAGAAAAACAAAAAGGACAAACCACCTGTATTTGATGCCGAAATTCAATTTTATAACACCACTGAAACAGAGGATATATTATTGGGCACCGCCAAAACAGATGATACAGGACATGCATCCATTACAGTTCCTGCTAGCCATAAATACACTTTAGATGCAGCTGGATATATCAATTTATCGGCAAAATTTAAAGGAACTGATCAACTTAAAAGAAAAAGTAAAAAAATCCAAGTAAAAGATATTTTTTTAGAACTAGACTTAAAGGAAATTGACAGCGTTAAAACCGTCATCGTAAAAGCATTTACGATAGACAGTCTTGGAGTTAAAATAAAGGCTAACAATGTAGATGTTATTATCTCTATTGGAGCAATGATATCCAAAATGAAAATAGAAGAAGCAACCCTCAAAAACGGTTTATACACCTTCGAATTCCCTACAGACATCCCTGGAAATATAGCTCAAAATATAGATATCTATACCACCATAGAAGACCATGATGAATATGGAAATGTAATTCAAAAAAGCAATGAAAAATGGGGTGTGTACGATTCGAAAGAGTTAGATAGTAAGAATACTTTATGGTCAAAATACGCTCCTTTGTGGATGTATATTCTCCTTGGTGTTTTACTGGGTGGAATTTGGATAAACTTTATTTATACCCTATTTCAACTAAAAACCATAAAAAAAGAAGGCTTAACGTTTGAGGCTGAAAACATTCCGAAAACCTAACAAAAGTCATAGAAAATATACAGAAATGACATTAAATTTGTATACGCAGTACTAATAAGTTATTAAAATGAACCTTTAACAAAAAAATAGACAGATGAAAACATTAAAAACATTACTAGTTGTTGGACTTATCTTTATTGGATTATCTTCCTTCAGTGCGTTGATCCAAGAAGAATGGAAAGTACCTGAAAAATATGAAAACATGAAAAACCCAATTCCTGCAGATGAGGATGCAGCAATAGGAAAATCGTTGTACAACAAGCACTGTAAATCTTGTCATGGAAAAGAAGGCTATGGAGATGGTACTAAAGCAGATGATTTAGAAGGTGATTTAGGTGATTTTTCTTCGGAAGAATTCCAAGCGCAATCTGACGGAGCATTGTACTACAAATCTATTATAGGTAGAGATGATATGCCAGAATACACAAAAAAAATACCAGATGAAGATGACCGTTGGTTAATTGTAAATTACATGAGAACTTTAGCTGAGTAATTGGCTAATTTAAGTATATTAGGATGACCAAGCTGTGAGGCTTGGTTTTTTTTTGCACCCATAATTACGACTGCTATTTAGACTTTAAAAACATCCTTTTAAGCCTTTCAACTTCTTTCCTTTGTAATTAGTCTAATATTTTATTTTGTTGCTGCTTTTTTAAGGACATTTACAGTATTACAAACTAAAACCCTCAAACATGAGTCAATTAAAAAATCGCATCCTCTTTTTAAATCTACTTTTCGTAGTGGCATGCATGCTGCCTAATTATGCCCAAGAAAAAACAGGAAATATTGTTCAGTACTTTGGGAAAGAAAAAATTAATGAAATAAGCGAAGGAACACTCTTACACGTTTTTAATAAAGGTTTGAGCTTAAAAGTACAAGACTTTACTTTTAATTCTTCTGCCTTCCCTATTGCAACCGTTTTTGAACAGTTTTTAATGCATCCAACCTTGGAAGTAAAAGCTGGAGATGTCTTTGACATTGACGGTACAGGGAAACCATTGATTTGGAAAAAAATTACAACAGACAAAACCAATAGTTTTAACGATGAAAATTTACGCAGTAGTTATCTGTATTTAACCTATCATTCTAAAACCGAAGAAACAGTGCTTTTTGAAGCTTCAGGGCATACCTTAGCTGTTGTTAACGGATTACAACACGAAGGGGATCACTATGACTTTGGATACAACCTTATCCCTTTAAAACTGAGAAAAGGATTGAATACCTTTGTATTGAAAGTAGGTCGTTTCCCTAGAATTAGAGCGCGATTAATAGCACCATCTCAAGCGGTACAATTTACCCAAAGAGACCTGACGATTCCTGATATTCTAAGGGAAGAATCTAAAGATTACAAAGGAGCTATCCGCGTGGTAAATGCATCTGACAAATGGTT
>NVRM01000067.1 GCA_002400885.1 Flavobacteriaceae bacterium | reverse complement strand
TGTTTCAGGGTATAATTGGTAACTAAAGCCAAATCACACCTATAGCAAAAACGGGTGAAAATCCCCTCTTTTACCTGTGATTTCCGCGTTTCTAATATCATGTACGATTTCTATGGAAGTTCTAGAGGCTTCTAATCCAAAACCATTACCCTTTAAAATGGCTTCGTAACTCAAGGTGTGCAAATCTGTAAATCCTCCACTAAACTCAAGCTCCTCACCGTTTACCGTGATAGAACGATAGGTTCTCTGACCCGCTGCTGCAATATTTTTAGGCAACAAATCCTCATTAATCGACAAGAACCAACGTACGCGTGCCTGCTTAAACTCTAAATACCCCGCAGCACGATCCTCTTTTCGCTCGTGTACCACATTTTTTTTCAAATCCCCAAACACCCAGCTTAGCATATCATAAAAATGGACTCCTATATTAGTGGCAATTCCACCTGATTTTGACGAATCTCCTTTCCAAGATATTTGATACCAATTACCTCGTGAGGTCAAATAGGTAAGATCTACATCGTATACCTTATCCGAAGGACCATTGGCGATTTTTTCTTTTAACGCAATGATACTCGGATGTAATCGCAATTGTAAAATAGAATTAATAGACCCTTCCGATTCTTTTTCTATATCGATTAAAGCATCGATATTCCAAGGATTTAATACCAATGGTTTTTCACAAATCGCACTAGCCCCTCTTCTCAAAGCCATTCTTATATGAGAGTCGTGTAAATAATTAGGAGTACAGATACTCACATAATCCAAGGACACTTTATCCTGACGAGTGATTTTTTCGATATGACGATCAAAGCGCTCAAATTCAACAAAAAAGTGAGCTTTGGGAAAATAACTATCTAAAATCCCTACACTGTCATTTTTATCCAGCGCAGCTATTAATGTGTTTCCTGTATCTTTTATCGCTTTTAAATGTCTTGGCGCTACAAATCCTGCAGCCCCTAACAAGGCAAAGTTTTTTTTCTCCATACTTATTTATTCAAATACCATGCAATGGTTTTCTGTATTCCTGTTTTAAAATTCTCACTGGCTTTCCAGCCGAGACTGTCTTCTATTTTTGAAGCATCAATCGCATACCTATAGTCATGCCCTGCTCTATCTTGTACAAAAGTAATGAGCTTTGCACAAGTCCCACTATCTTTAGATAACAAAATATCCATGCTAGCACAAATTAATCTAACAATTTGAAGGTTGGTCATTTCATTTTTTCCACCTATATTATATACTTCACCAGCCCTCCCTTTTTCAAAAGCAAGCAATAATCCTACACAATGATCTTTTACATACAACCAATCTCTCACATTCTTTCCATCGCCATACACAGGGATTTGTTGGTTTTCTTGTATTTTACGAATGATGGTAGGAATTAATTTTTCTGCATGCTGTTTGGGCCCATAATTATTAGAGCAATTTGTAATAACCGTATTCATTCCATAGGTATGATGATAGCTACGTACAAGCATATCTGCACTTGCCTTTGAGGCACTGTAAGGAGAGTTGGGTGCATAAGCCGTTTCTTCTGTAAATAGCCCTTTTTCTCCTAAACTACCATAGACCTCATCGGTGGACACCTGTAAAAAACGACAATTTTCATAGCCTTTTTTATATGTACCAGGGCTTTCCATCCAGTATTTATAGGCCACATCCAATACATTAAATGTTCCTTTTATATTTGTATCTATAAAAACTTCAGGACCACTAATAGAATTATCCACATGGGATTCTGCTGCTAAATGAAATACTCCGGTGATATCGTAGCTTGTAAAAAGCATCTCTATCAATGCTCTATCACAAATATCACCTTGAACAAAAGTATAATTAACGTGATCTTGCACCTTTTTCAAATGTATCAAATCTCCAGCATAGGTCAGTTTATCTACATTGATCACCTGATAATCACCATGTTCTTCTAGTATAAATTCAATAAAATTGGCACCTATAAATCCAGCACCTCCTGTGACTAAAATTGTTTTCATTCTATTCTCGTTTCTCTATATTTTATTTATGAATAGTGACTGATGACAAATGATTGGATCACTCATGCGTCTAAAATCTCGTTAATTTCTCAGCCTGTTTAATCTATTCTCTTTTTTCTATTTCCTATTCTCTATATTTCTATTTTCACCTGCGTCAAAAACACTGCCAAGACAACTCTCTAACGCTGCTTCCCAAGTTCTAATTGTAAGGCCGTAGTCTTTTTTTATTCGCGTACAATCTAACACACTATACACGGGTCTTTTAGCTTTTGTAAAAAAAGCACTACTCGGAATAGGATTTACTTGAACGTTCTTATAGACTGCATTTATAATTCGTTTTGCAAACAAATACCATGTCGTGGTATGCTCATTGGAGAAGTGATAGGTTTTTACTTGTCCACACATTATATTCGGTATCATTTTTAAAAGTGCGTTTGCCAAATCCACGGCATAGGTTGGACAACCCCTTTGATCATTTACAACAGAAAATTCCGTTTTTTCTTTCCCTAAGCGCAACATCGTTTTAAAAAAATTGGCTGCGTATTGTGAATACAACCAAGAAGTTCTTACAATCACACTGTTTTTTGGGTTTATTTTTTTAATGAGCACTTCTCCTGCTAATTTACTTTTCCCATAAACAGTAATTGGATTATTCACATCGTCCTCTTTATAAGGGCGTGTTGCATCTCCTTCAAACACATAGTCTGTAGAAATATGCATCAATTTACAGGATAGTTCTTTGGCAACAATAGCCATATTCTCTGCCCCTTTTTCATTGATTTTAAATGCTTTTTCTACTTCCGATTCCGCTTGATCAACATTCGTATATCCTGCACAATTTATAATGACATTAATAGCATGTAACTTACAATAGCGACTTACGGCGTGAATATCACAAATATCTAATTCTTTTCTTGTTGCAAAATAAAAAGTGTATTTACGATAGGCTTCCGTACAATCAAAAATACTTTTCCCCAATTGACCAGCAGCTCCAGTGACTAAAATATTATACATATAAGTTGGCTGTCGTTGAAAAGAGAACAGCATCCTTAAAAGGGAGGGCTTTTTCATCTTTTTCAGAGGTTATTATCTCCGAAGAAGGGATTCCCCAATCTATACGAAGTGTTTTATCCTTGTATAAAAAACTACATTCTCGTTCCGGTTTATAAGGCGCATCTACTTTGTATTGAAAAATTGCGGCATCACTCAATACCAGATAACCATGAGCACATCCTTTAGGAACAAACAATTGTTTTTTATTTTCCGCAGACAATTCTATACTAAATACTTCCTGAAATGTCGGACTCTCTTTTCTAAGATCCACCACAACATCCAAGACCTTCCCTTCTACCACACGTACTAATTTGGACTGTGCATCCTCTCCTTTTTGATAATGCATACCTCGCAATACACCATACGAAGATCGGGACTCATTGTCTTGTATAAAATCAATTTCAAGTCCTAAAAAAGCATTCAAATCACCCTGCTTAAAGGTTTCCATAAAGTATCCTCTATGATCCCCAAACACTGCAGGTTCGCAAATGATTAAATTAGGGATGTTTGTTTTTGTGAATTGCATAATTAGTATTGAGATGTGAGTATTGAGATGTGAAACAACTTACGAGATTCTACATGCTTTTCAAATCTATTTTCCATGCTCTGTTTTCTGTTTTTATTTTCTATTCAAATATCCTACTTGCCTGCTGCAAGTTTTAATAAATACTGTCCATAGGAAGTTGATTTCATAGGCTCAGCTATCAAAACAAGTTGTTTTGCATCGATCCAACCTTTTTCAAAAGAAATTTCTTCTAAACAGGCAATTTTAAGGCCTTGTCTTTTTTCGATTGTTTGGACAAAATTGGACGCTTCTAATAAAGAATCATGGGTACCGGTATCTAACCAAGCGTATCCACGCCCCATAATCTCTAGCTTTAAATCTCCTTGGTTTAAATAATGTTGGTTTACACTCGTAATTTCCAATTCACCACGGGCACTAGGTTTTATACTTTTTGCGACTTCGATCACTGAGTTTGGATAAAAATACACCCCTACTACGGCATAATTACTCTTCGGTACTCGTGGTTTTTCTTCGATACTAATAACGGTATTGTCCTTGTCAAATTCTGCCACACCATAGCGATTTGGCTCACTTACATAATAGCCAAAAACACTTGCTTTTTTATTGTTTTTAACATTTAGAACCGCATTTTCTATTAAACGAGTCAGGCCTTCACCATGAAAAATATTATCACCCAACACCAAGCAGACATCATCACTCCCTATAAACTCCTCTCCCAGTATAAAAGCCTGCGCCAAACCATCTGGAGAAGGTTGTTCTATATAAGAAAATTGCATACCCAAATCAGCGCCATCACCAAACAAATGCTTGAAATTACCCAAATCGTTGGGTGTAGAAATAATCAACACTTCCGAGATCCCTGCCTGCATCAACACAGATAACGGATAATATATCATCGGCTTATCGTAAATAGCCAACAACTGCTTAGATGTTCCTTTTGTTACAGGATACAAACGTGTTCCATGCCCGCCGGCTAAGAGAATTCCTTTCATAAATAGCGATATTTCACTTAAAAAGCTAAATTAATCAAATCAACCTAAAAAACAACCTACTTATAGGATTGTTTCGTTTCCTCGTACATAATAAGAACCCACTTTAAAGTAGTCAATGAAACTCAAGGGAATAAAAAACCCCCATTCATAGGCAAGTAAATAAGTGGCAGCTCTAAAAAAAACGAGTCTCATGTAGCCTGTTTTAAAAAATCGCAACTATTTATATCCTTTTATAAGCTTCTATGCATTACTATCATAGTATTTTGGATACATTATCTGATACCGTCCCCCTACAAAAATCACCAAAACAATGTTATTCAGTACAAACCCCTCCCTGAGGCTTCACTAAACAGGGCTTTAAAATACATCTCTTAATCTAAAAAACACCTCCATAATAAACCGAAATCTAAAATGACATTTACACCAGAAAAGGATTTTTTTACATCCCTTTTTCAAATTAGTTTTATTAAGAACAACAGGAAACGTCGCTATTTCAGACCTTCAATCAGCGCTACAGCTCTTAATTAAACTAGAATGATTTTGACACGACCTTCTTTACAAATCTTTACGACAGCTAAAATCACTACTCTCTTCTAATTTTAATACCCCCAAGATAATTTTTAAAAATCCAACTGAAAAACACCCCTGTTTAATTTTACATAAGATAACCGTACAGCTAGCACAAGTAGTTACAATCTAGTTTTACAGAGACTTCGCTTAGGTTTCCCTACAATTACATACCATTCGTTATTTTATTATATCCGCAACACCTTAGAAAACAGCAACAAACACAAGAGGCAAGTGGACTAAACAAAATCAACTAAATGCAAACATAAACATACCATTCGTTAAGTTTTAATTACAATTCATTGTTTCTCCTTGTTTTATCTAAAAATGTAAACTAACTTTACTACATCAAGTAAATTATTGATTTCACTGTATTTTTAACTTATCAATACAAAGTACGCAACTATTCACAGCTTACGTACCTCTATAAATCACCAAGAAAAAAAGATCCCTATTGCATTCGTCCGAATGAATAGAATTTGTTTTTTTCCCTTAGAAAAAACAACACTTTACAACACTGTACCTTAACAAAATGAGAAAACTCTCATCTTTCCCTTTTAATTTTACACCTAAAGAGTCTAGGTTGTAGCAATACAGCATAAACACTTTAAAAAAACACTGACCCTCTCAATATGAGACAATACCTATTGAGAATATCGATAGTATCCAAACCCACTACAGGAACTACCGAAGAAATTAGCAATACTCCCTCATTATTTAAATACTATTCCTTTGATTTTGACATTCATTCAAAATTCAAACAGGAAAACTCTTGTCCAACTCTAACAAACCTTTGCTATGAAAAAAATTTACCTCATTAGAAAATTGCTACTTATTATTTTGTTTAGCTATGGCACTATAGATGTTTTCGGCTTAGAAACAGTCAATTTCCATACCCGAAACAACCTAAAAACAAGCCTTGTATTTACGAGTAATCACAGCACCTGTTTCAGTAATTTAATGAACGAAAACACTCCGAATCCAAGCCTATTTTACCACTCTAAAAACAACATGCATACGAGTAAACCGGAGTCGCTTCCTTCAAAAAAAAGGAGTACAGAAAAGCATGTGGTTATTTCTCCTATAAATAAGAAAAAAAACATTCATAGAACAGCTTCAACGAACATAGAGGCCTGTATAAACAACAGGCTCCCTAATGTTACAATTCCAACAACTGGAGCTACTGGCATAGGCACTCCCGTAAACTTGCCTCCTGGAATAACTGCCAACTGGGGATCCAACCAAATTACCATTACGGGTATACCAACAGCATCAGGAAGTTATCCTTTCAGCATCCCATTAACAGGAGTGACAGGAGCCAAAACAGGAACGATTACAGTAAGTGAAAACTCCATAGGAGGGACAATATATGGCACCTCCACGGTATGTACAGGAATTAACGGAACAAACCTGTCACTTTCTGGACATTTTGGAGATATCATTAGATGGGAATCCTCAACGGATGGATTTGCCAACACAACAACCATTGCCAGTACATCCACACAACACAATGCCAATGATTTAACAGTAACTACGGAATACAGAGTTATTATAAAAAACGGAGGATGTAATGAAGTATCCAGTAGTATCGTCAAAGTTACTGTTGACCAAGCACCTATAGGAGGTTATATAAGTAGCGACACAGAAGTCTGCCCTCCTCAAAACACAACAACGCTAACCCTTTCTGCGTATCAAGGATCGATAGAAAAATGGCAATATTCAACCAATGGGTTTGTTAGCGTTACCGATATCTCAAATACAAGTCCTACACTTATCATCACAAATTTAACGAGCACCACAGAATACAGAGCTGTTGTAAAAAGTGGAACCTGTGGAGACACCAATAGCGCAACTGCAAAAATAACGGTCTCTCCGTTCACAATAGGAGGTTCTATAGTCCCCGTAAACAATGTCTGTAGAGGAACCAATTCTCGTACCTTAATTCTTTATAATTATACCGGAGAGGTTCTACGTTGGGAATCTTCCACGAATGGATTTATTAACGTCAATACAATAAACGTAACCACTACTACTCATACAGCTTCAAACCTACTAGAAACTACAGAATACAGAGCGATCGTAAAAAGTGGAGCTTGTAGTGTTCAAATAAGTGATTCGGTAAAAATCACTGTAAACCAACCTTCTACCGGAGGTAATCTTACACAAAATGCATCTGTATGTGCTGCATCTAACTCCACAAATCTTACGCTTTCAGCATTTACAGGAAACATTCTGCGTTGGGAATCTTCCACAAATGGTTTTTCTACAGTAACGAGTATCCCCAGCACCAGTAATTCAATAACAGCTACGAACTTATCTGTGACTACAGAGTACAGAGTTATTGTAGAAAGCGGAGCCTGTTCGAACACAACAAGCAATACCGTAAAAATAATTGTAAGTCCTATTTCTGTTGGCGGACTTCTTACAAAGGACACCAATGTATGTACAGGAACAAATAGTACGGAATTAAATTTAACAGGACATCTGGGAACTATCCTGAGATGGGAATTTTCTACCGATGGATTTTCTAACATAACAAACATCGCAAATACCACAAGTAAACTGATGGCGGACAACTTAACGTTGGATACCGAATACAGGGTCGTGGTTAAAAGTGGCATTTGTAATGAAACTGTAAGTAATTCGATAAAAATAACGACAGACCCACTTTCCATAGGAGGGCAATTATCTAACGACGCAAATGTCTGTACAGGAACAAACAGTACAGCTTTAAATGTAACAGGATTTTTGGGAACAATCCTGAGATGGGAGTCATCTACGGATGGATTTTCTACTGTCGTCAATATCGCAAACACAACAAATAAACTAACGGCAATCAACCTAACAGAAACCACCGACTATAGAGTGGTCATTAAAAGTGGAACTTGTAATGAAACAAGAAGTAATTCTGTAAAAATAAAGGTGATTGCTATTCCAACACCCATCATAACAACAAATAGTATTACCCATCCCACATGCGACATAGCAAAAGGAAGTTTTATTATTAGCAACTACAACGCAAGCTATACATATACATTTACACCTGCTTCCGGCATTACACAATCCGGAGCCAACATTACCGCAACACCCGGAATCTATACAATTACAGCAACAATCACCGGAATATGTACTTCCGATACCTCAACGGAAATCAGCATTAATGCACAACCTGAAACACCTACTGCTCCAACCGTTGTAACAGATACCATAACACATCCTACATGTAACACAGCAACGGGAAGTTTTAACATTGCTAATTACAATGCAGCATATACCTATACTTTCACACCTACAATCATCAGTAACACGAACGGATTAGTAGTAGTAAATGCAGGAACTTATACCATAAAGGCTACATTGGGAGCCTGTACTTCTGATGCTTCTGCGGARGTYATCATCAATGCACAACATGAAACACCTACTACTCCTTCGGTTGACATGGATGCAATTATAGCTGCTACTTGTACCAAAGCAACGGGTAGTTTTACTATTACCAATTACAATACAAATTATTCTTATGCTTTCACCCCTAATATAATCAGTAATACTAATGGACTCGTCGTAGCAGATCCAGGAACATATACCATCACCGTAACTAAAGATGTTTGTACTTCTGAGGCGTCAGAAATGATAACTATTAACAAAGACACTAGTCCAGAAACCACAGTTACAAAGAAAAAAAGTTTTTGCATCAATGACCTTGGAGAAAACGAAGATGGACATTTTGATTTATCAAATTTAATAAGTAATTATGACGGATCAGGAACCTGGGAAGACACCGATAATTCGGGCGGATTAAACAAGAACTTATACACACCAAAAGACGTTACTCTAGGAGATTACATTGTTACTTACACCTTACCCGGAGACTGCGGAAAAGTATACCAAATACCTATTAATGTAAATGATGATTGTGGAGTACTTGGTTGTACTGCTGGGAATATTTACACTTCTAAAGTGTTAACTCCGAACGGTGATGGACATAACGATTATTTTGTAATAGATGGCTATAGCGAAGATTGTGGATTTAGAATCCGTGTCAAAATATTCAATCGCTGGGGAAAACGAATTTACACCTCAGATAACTACAAAAACAATTGGAACGGTCATCACGATAATTCGGGAATGACCATAGGGAGCAATTCATTACTTCCATCGGGAACCTATTACTACATTATTGATGTAATAAATGGAGATATGAAAGCAATTACTGGATACATCTATTTAGGAACTAATTAAAAAAACTTATTATGAAACGCATTATATTATTAACCATCAGTATTATTTGCGGAGGTGTATTTAGCTCAATTGCGCAACAACTTCCTCAATTCACCCAATACATGTACAATACCATAGCGGTAAATCCTGCTTATGCTGGGAGCCGTGGTGCATTGTCAATCATTGGACTCAACAGAAATCAATGGGTAGGTTTTGACGGAGGACCGAACACGCAAACCTTGTCGATTCACTCTCCTCTTAGAAATGAAAAAATAGGTCTAGGCCTGTCCTTATTAAACGACAAAACAGGTTATGAAAACTTCTCCTACGCTTATGCCGATTTTTCTTACACTATAAAAGCCTCAGAAACGGTAAACGTAGCCTTTGGATTGAAAGGAGGATTTAGCTATTACAAGATCGACGCAGAACTTATGAATGATCCAGACGTATCAAGTGATCCTTATTTTAATGAGAAGTTAAATAGACTCACAGCAAATTTCGGTGCTGGGATTTATGTACATACTAACAAATGGTATCTAGGACTTTCCTCTCCTAGACTTATTAATACGACTTATACAAAAGACAACGATTTTAAAGCATTTGAACAATTACATTATTATGCCATCGCGGGATATGTATTTACACTAAATAATAATTTAAAATTCAAACCAACCTTTTTAACCAAGTATACCACAAATGCACCGCTGTCTTATGATGCTACAGCCAACTTCTTGTTTCAGGAGAAGTATTGGCTGGGAGGCTCTTACAGAATGAACGGACAAGAAAGAGCCATAGGTCTGATTGCAGATATGCAAGTAAACAAACAATTAAGACTGGGATATGCCTATGAAATAGCGACAGGAGAAATACGCCCCTATACTTCTGGATCTCACGAAATCTTACTGATTTATGAATTCAAATTTCTAATTGGTAAATTCAGATCACCTCGTTATTTTTAATCTTCAAATTTTTTAACTATGAAATCACTTTACATTTTTACCATCGCACTGTTGATAAGTTGCTCTTCATTGTTGGGGCAATCTGGAAGACAAAAAAAAGCAGACAAATTATTCAATAGTTTTTCCTTTCAAAAAGCAATTGAAAATTATGAAAAACTCATTAAAAAAGACTACAATACAAGTTATGCTCAACAACAAATAGGCGACGCCTATATGATGCAGAGGAAGCCGGAAAAAGCGGTACAATATTATCGTAATATTGTACATGACAAAAACACACCCTCTGAATACTATTATAATTACGCACAGGCTCTTAGAGGTATTGAAGATTATTCATCCTCCATATTATGGATGAATAAATTCAAAGAAACCCATCAAAATGACACGAGGGTTACAAGATTTTTTGAAAAAAAAGATATCAGCAGTGCTATCTTTAATATCCAAGAAAAATACACTATCAAGCCCTTAACATTTAATACAAAATATAGTGATTATGGAGCCACTCGTTTAGACAGCAGCATTGTATTTGTTTCAACAAGAGACCCAGGAGTCTCCATCATAAGAACTTATGCATGGAATAATCAACCTTTTTTAGACATGTATATTGCAGATAAAAACGGACACATAAGTAAGATAAAAGGGGATGTAAACAGTATTTATCACGAGGGAACTGCCACGTTCAATCACGCAAAAACCCGCATGTATTTCACCCGTAATAATTACTTAAAAAGTAAAAAGAGAAGAGACAAAGAAGGGACTGTAAATTTAAAAATATTTATGGCCGAGCTGATTAATAATGAATGGAAAAACATTCAAGAAACAAGTTTAAATAGTGATGATTTTTCTACAGGACATCCCTCTTTAAATAAAGAAGGAACCCAACTATATTTTACCTCTAACAGACCCGGAAGTATTGGAGGTTCGGATATTTATGTAGCTGATGTTTCCTCAAACGGAACGATAAGCAATCCTACAAACCTTGGAAGTATCGTGAATACAGAGGGAAATGAAATGTTTCCTTTTATTCATGAAGAAGGCACCCTGTTTTTCTCCTCTGATGGACATTTAGGCTTAGGAATGTTAGATGTTTTTGCCACTGTAAAAGACGATAAAAACAATATTATAAACACGATAAACCTTGGAAAGCCTCTGAATAGTAACAGAGATGATTTTGCTTATTACTTAGCCCCAGAAGGCTACAGTGGTTATATCTCTTCTAACAGAAAAGGAGGCATGGGAGACGATGACATCTATTCATTTGAAAGAACTCCTCCTCCCCCTTCTCCTTCTCCTTTCAAAATCATAGGGACCGTTATTGATCAAATAAACAAACTTCCAATTACAGGAGCAACAGTCGTTATATTTGATAAAAGTGGCACAGAAATAGTAACTTTAACAACTGACAGTAATGGAAAGTTTGAATACCCCTTGGACAGAGATGCTCATTTCTCCGTGACTGGATCTAAAGTGAAATACACCAGTGCCACAGTGAAATTTGACACATACAATCAAGACAAGACAGGTGAAGTGACCTTGAAACTAACTATAAATATCCCTTTAAAACCCATTGAAAATGTGGTATTACTAGCCGATTTAAATATCATTTATTTTGACTTAAATCAAAGTTACATTCGAAGTGATGCTGCTTACGAACTTAATAAAGTAGTAAACCTTATGAATAAATACCCAGGTATGGTCATCCGACTAGAATCCCATACGGATAGTAGAGGAAATGATGCTTACAACTTAAGTTTATCAAACAGAAGAGCAAAATCTACCTATGATTATATTATTCAAAATGGTATCGCCCAAGATAGAATTAGCGACTATCAAGGCTTTGGAGAATCTCAACTTGTAAACGAATGTTTTAATGGTATTCGATGTATAGAAGCAGCACATCAACGTAACAGAAGAACAGAATTTGTCATTATTAAAATGAAATAAATCACCTTCTATAAAAAAGTCACTGACATAATTTCAGTGGCTTTTTTATATTTCTAACATCCGTTAATAAATCTAATTTTCACCCTACAACACGACATACATAATACAATACTAAACAACTAATTACACCGTTAAATTATCTTGTTTTACTTGACTGAACCAAAAGTAAATCGATTTTAAAAAAAATGTACTTTAGAGTATAAGTATGCCGATAGATTAAGGAAACAGAAAAGAACAAAACCCCCTCCAAAAAAAAAAAAAATAAGACTCATTAATCTTCTTACAATCAGAAAAATAACGACACACCTACTGTTTATAAAGAACTCCTGACCATTTAGCTATTAAAAAGGTTAATTTACATATTTATCTCATTTAATCCATAAAACAATCTTATTTTTGACTCTCATAAGAGTTGAGTTTCCCTAAAAATAATTTTTCGTCTTTACAAGTTCCCAAACTTGTGTTTAGCTAATTTGTAAATACATCTCTGCTAAAAAGAAACCCCTATTTATAATATTTCAAGAACAAGCCTAAATTACACCCCTATATTTTTAGCCTTAGACTTATATTTTAGTCACCCCCATTATAACTGATTTTAATCATATTTAAAATCCTCTATCCCCTTAGATGGTTCAAAAAAAACAACACTAATATGTATTCTCATTGAATTATAAAAAACAGCTCTTTTAGGATATAAAAAATCGTGATTATTTTAATAATGATAAAGAATCACTTAAATAAAATTAAGAACAGCAGTCGTACATATACTTTAAATAACTATGTTGTGGGGACGACAATTGACAATTAAGTATACGACTGCTTATTTTTAATAAAAAAAAACACCTATTTTAGTGATTAAAACACAACGAATACTATGAAAATCACAAAAAAACTTATGGATCGCTACAAACATAAATTTGTATAACCACAAGAAAAAAAGCGGTAATCCACAACCTAAAAAAACATCAATAACACAATAAAACATGTCATTCATTAGTTTTTTACCTCAAATTATTAATTAAAGTTGTTTTTTTCATAAATGTAAACTAACTTTGCCTCCCCAGTTAATTGTTAATATTACACTATTACCCCACAATAATTTCGAATTGTATAATTCAGAAACACCCCTATCTATTTTTAATATAGATTTCTAAATTAACACTAGTTAATTCTTTCGAATAAATAGTCCTGTTTTGCTCCACACAGAACAAACAATTAATATTTTTTTCTATAAAACTGTTACCAAATAGAATAACATGTCTTAAATGCAACTAAAAAACTGCATTTAATTCTAGAAAATAAATTTGAACTCTCTAATCTGTATTATCAAGTACGTAGAGGACTCGTTGTTTTTCACATCCCACTGAATAGCACACGATTATATCTTATTCCCGAAATCGCAAAACAAAAAAACACACCCATTTGATTTTGACTTGTCAAAACTCAAACAAGCGTACCTATGTCTAATTTTAACGTCCGATAATTATGAAGAAAAATTACTCTATTAGAAACTTATTAATTATTTTATATCTTGCCGGGGGAAGCTTTGGTGTTTTTGGGCAGATGATAATTGAAACATCCTTAATTACAACAACAAATGCTTCCATCCCTGGGGACTTATGTTCTTACAAAGATGGGTGTAGTGCTAACGCTGTTGAAATACATGGAGCATACATTGGATTAGAAGACGGATCAAGTATTACAGATTGCTCACAAGTCGCAAACAACGAACTCGTCTATTTATTTATTGATGTTTATAAAAACGGAAACAAACATAATTTTTTCGCTCAATTCTCTGTCACCTTAAGTGATGGTAACACAACACTTTATGAAGTATCAAAAACAGGAAGTATCCAAACAGGCCTTTACAAGGCTGGTCCAATCAACTACATTTGTGGAGAAGAATACAAATTAGAAAATATCCTAATCAGCTGGACTGCTAACAGTTCAGGATCCCCTTCTTGCCCAATTGATAATAATTATGCACATTGTAATGGCTCTATCAATGGTATTGTTGCAAATGGGCCTTTGGTTCCTCAATTCACTTATCAACAAGATTGTAACAACCCTTTAAACATAACCTTTACATCTACCTCTACTGGAGGGAAGATCAAAGACAGTAGTGATGTATTATATTTAGATCCATACAAATATACATGGACATGGGAAAATGGAGTCACCGATCCTCAAACAGGGTATTCCAATGCTAACGCAGTATTTACCCATACCTACACGAACACAACTAATTACTCTGTAACATTAAGTATTGAAGATAGAGACGGTACTACAAAATCAACTACACAATCCATTACAATATACCCACAACTTACACAACCGACAGGAACAGTTACAAATGTTTCTTGTACAGGACCTAATAATTCTGGAGGTATTTCAGCTATCAATAGTACAGGAGGAAGTGGGAGTTATGAATATGATCTAAATAACGATGGTAATTATGGAAGTTTACAATCCTACCCAGAAATAACTGCCGGCACCTACACGATAAATATACGAGATACAACTACTGGATGTGTCGTGACTAAAGGTTTCGTGGTTGGAACGAACACACTAAATACTGCCGAAACTACTACCGATCTAACAACATGTATCAATGCACCTATCCTTGACATTACAATTACAACAACAGGCGCTACTAATATTGGAATAATTTCCGGATTACCTACTGGACTAAGTGCTACTTGGCTTAATCAACTCATTACAATATCTGGAACACCTACAACTAGCGGAATATTTAATTATTCTATTCCCTTAACTGGAGGCTGTGGAACAGTTAATGCCACTGGTACAATCACCGTAGACCCAACATCCATTGCGGGGACTATCTCTACTGATCAAACCATTTGTAAAAACGAGACACCAAACGATATTTCCATCACAGGAAATACGGGAAGTATCCAATGGAAATCCTCTACCGACGGCACCACGTTTACCAACATATCCGGAGAAACAGGAACTAACTTATCATTTACTTCTCATAGTGCGACCATGTATTATAAAGCAGTCGTAACGAATGGTACCTGTATTGCTGTAACAACAAATATGGTAACAATCACCGTAGACCCAACATCCATTGCGGGGACTATCTCTGCTGATCAAACCATTTGTAAAAA
>NVRM01000066.1 GCA_002400885.1 Flavobacteriaceae bacterium | reverse complement strand
TAAATTTACCGAAATTTCTACCATGAAAATCCAAGACATTACCGGCACATTCTCTATTATAGGAAGTAATCAGGATGAGAGTAACATCGAATACTATGGKACCTTAACCCTYACCTTAGATRCMAACAATCGAATTATTGCCCAGTGGTTAATTAACGGAGATCAATTACAAAATGGAACTGGTTTTTTTAAAGACAATATCCTTGTRATAAATTTTAATTATAAAGGAGAWGATAAACAGCTCTATAAAGGAGTKATCGTTTACAAATGTTTRACGCCTGAYATYTTAGAAGGTTTYTGGTCAGAGAAATACGGRGACCCTTTATGYTTAGGAGAAGAACGGTGTTTTAGAATAAAAGACRTTCCATTAAACTAGCTGTAGRTRTWTTACTACGTACACTTKCTATTCGTTTATTTRTAGTWTATTTTYTRYAKGTARAAAAYMAGGAGCTNNWAWMCYYTMTTAATTTAACATTCATTTTAACAAATTCTYTGACCTARTCTAGTRAAATTTCGTAAATTTGTTTKTAATGAAGAATAGCACAAAAAAAATAACATCCATTTTAATGASTTTCGTAGTTTTATTTTCTACGATGTCATTTAGTATTAGCGAGCACTTTTGTGGTGACAAGCTAGTGGATASYTCTTATTTTTTCGCTGCTGATGCTTGTAACATGATGGACATGCAAATGCCTATTTCTTCGGATGAATGYCAAATAGAAAAAGAAGATTGTTGTACTGATAACAACSAGTTTATTCAAGGGAGTTCTGAAGTTCAAACAATCGTTAGTTCTTTAAACTTAGAACAACAAGTCTTTCTKCTGTCGTTTGTGTATACTTACATCAATGTAATGGAAGATTTGGATAACAATCCAATCCCGTTTAAATATTACAGCCCCCCTATTATTGTCAAAGACATCCAAGTACTTGACAACGTATTCCTTATTTGATTCACCTCTTTTATGCTAAGAACTCTTTCAATTTAATTTGACAAGGGCTTTCTTTGTTGTGCCTCACTTTTGCACAACCCCATTCACTTACTATTTTTTTTAAATAAAAATCATTTTACTATGCTCAATAAAAGCATTAAATTTTTAATTGAAAATAAATTGGTTGCTGTATTATTATTAGCACTATTTATTGGCTTGGGTGTCTCGAACGCCCCATTTGATTGGGAAACAGGCAGTTTCCCTCGCAACCCCGTAGGCGTTGATGCCATTCCAGACATTGGAGAAAATCAACAAATTGTATTCACAAAATGGGCAGGAAGATCCCCTCAAGACATTGAAGATCAAATCACCTACCCCCTAACCACTTCCCTACTTGGAATTCCTGGTGTAAAAACCATTAGAAGTTCCTCTATGTTTGGTTTTTCAAGTATTTACATCATTTTCGAAGAGGATATTGAGTTTTACTGGAGTAGATCCAGGATTCTTGAAAAACTAAACTCTTTGCCTACTAACCTTTTACCTTCTGCTGTAAAACCCGCATTAGGACCTGATGCAACTGGATTAGGGCAGGTATATTGGTATACCTTAGAAGGTAGAGACGAAAACGGAGAAGTTACCGGAGGATGGGACTTACACGAATTGAGAAGTATTCAAGATTTTTATGTTAAATATGGGCTGTCATCTGCTTCTGGAGTTTCTGAAGTAGCCTCTATTGGAGGTTTTGTTAAGGAATATCAGATAGACATCAACCCAGATCTATTAAAGGAATATAACATCTCACTTCAGCAGGTAGTCGCTGCAGTAAAAAACAGTAATAAAGATATTGGCGCCAAAACTACAGAGATTAACCAAGCGGAATACTTGGTGCGTGGTTTAGGCTATGTTAAATCGGTGGAAGACATCGAAAATGCCGTTGTTACGTCGAAGGACTTTACCTCGATTTTGATCCGAGACATTGCAACGGTTTCTTTAGGACCAGCCATCCGTAGAGGATTACTAGATAAAGAAGGCGCCGAAGTTGTAGGAGGTGTGGTTGTAGCCAGGTATGGAGCCAATCCAATGGAAGTGATTAACAATGTAAAGGAACAAATTGCACAAATTAGTGCAGGGCTACCTTCTAAAGTATTAAAAGACGGCCGTGTATCGCAATTGACAATCATTCCGTTTTACGATCGATCAGAATTAATCAACGAAACGTTGGAGACCTTAGATGAAGCCCTATCACTAGAAATTCTAATCACCATTTTAGTGATTATTGTAATGGTGTTTAATTTACGCGCATCTGTCTTAATTTCAGGACTCTTACCAATTGCGGTATTGATGGTATTTATTGCTATGAAAGTTTTTAATGTTGATGCAAATATCGTGGCCCTTTCTGGGATTGCCATTGCCATTGGAACCATGGTGGATGTAGGAGTGATACTCTCCGAAAACATCATACGGCATTTAGAAGAAGATAAAAATAAAACGCCTATAAACGAACTTGTATACGGAGCAACTACCGAAGTGTCTGGAGCTATTATTACAGCAGTAATGACAACCATCGTAAGTTTTGTACCTGTATTTACAATGATTGGATCGGAAGGGAAATTATTTAGACCCCTTGCCTTTACAAAAACTGCTGCATTATCTGCATCCTTAATTGTAGCATTGTTCTTAATCCCTCCGTTTGCTGCGTGGTTATTTGGTTGGAAACCTCCTGTAAAAAAGGGGAAATTCATCATGAGTATCTTGTTAGTCGCTGCAGGTATCTTTGGAATTTATAGTGGCTATTATATCTCATTTATCCTGATTGGTTTTGGAATTTCTAGTTTCTTAAAAACAAAAGAAATCCTCTCAGAAGAAAGGGCTAATTATGTAAATATAGTGATCTCTGCTTTAGCTATTGTAGGATTATTAAGTACTACATGGAGACCTTTAGGAGTGGACCATTCTATTTTTACCAATTTAATATTTGTATCCGTTATTTGCTTCGGAATCTTAGGAGTATTTACCTTATTCAGAAAATCGTATGTAAGCATTTTAAATTGGGCTTTGCGTAACAAAATTCTCTTTTTAAGTATGCCAGTATTGATTGTAGCCTTTGGATTGAATGTTTGGAAAAATACGGGAAAGGAATTTATGCCCTCCTTAAACGAAGGATCTTTCTTGCTGATGCCTACCTCTATGCCCCACTCTGGTGTCACAGAAAACTTACGTGTATTAAAACAATTGGACATGGCAGTAGCCACTATTCCAGAAGTTAGAACCGTTGTTGGAAAAGCGGGACGTATAGAAAGTGCGTTGGACCCGGCGCCATTATCGATGTACGAAAACATCATTAATTATAAGTCGGAGTACAAAATGGACGACCATCGCAATCGTTTAAAGTTTAAAGTAGATGAGGACGGATTATTCGAAACCAACGCTGGGAAATTTATTGAAGCAGGAACCAAAGTAGAAACCCGACAATTAATAGCCGATGAAGATGGAGAATATTACAGAAACTGGCGTAAGCACATAAAATCTGCTGATGATATTTGGGATGAAATTGTAAAAGTAACCAAATTACCAGGAGTAACATCTGCTCCTAAATTACAACCCATCGAAACCCGATTGGTGATGTTACAAACAGGAATGCGAGCTCCTATGGGAATCAAAGTAAAAGGGTCAAGTTTGGCAGAGATCGAAGCTTTTGGATTGGAGTTAGAAACCATTTTAAGAAAAGTTCCGGGTGTTAAAAAAGAGGCTGTTTTTGCAGATAGAATCGTTGGAAAACCGTATCTATTGATAGATATAGACCGAAAAAAACTAGCCCGATACGGCTTGTCTGTAAGTGCCGTTCAAAACATCCTAGAAATTTCTGTAGGAGGTAAAATCATCAGCCAAACGGTAGAAGGTCGTGAACGCTATGGAATAAGAGTCAGGTATCCTAGAGAAAAAAGATCCAGCCCAGAGGATTTTAATAAGATTTATGTACCCACTCCAAACGGAAGCCCCGTCCCTTTATCGGAATTAGTAAGTATTAAATACGAACAAGGTCCGCAAGTGATAAAAAGTGAAGACACCTTCTTAATAGGTTATGTATTATTTGACAAACTAGATAATGAAGCCGAGGTAACAGTCGTAGAACGCGCACAAGATGCTATACAACGTACCATAGATCGTGGAGAACTTGTTGTTCCAAAAGGAATCAACTATACATTTACAGGAACTTATGAAAACCAAATCAGAGCAGAAAAAACCTTAGCGGTTGTAGTACCACTCGCATTAGGAATCATTTTCTTAATCCTATACTTCCAGTTTAGGTCTGTGGCTACCTCATTAATGGTATTCTCAGGAATTACAGTGGCCTTTGCTGGTGGTTTTATCATGCTTTGGTTATACGGAGAATCTTGGTTTCTAAATTTTGATGTCTTTGGCGTCAATATGAGGGAGTTATTCCAAATGAAAACCGTCAATTTAAGTGTGGCCGTTTGGGTTGGATTTATCGCACTGTTTGGAATTGCAACTGATGATGGGGTTGTAATGGCGACTTATTTGACCCAAACTTTTGACAAGAATTCACCAACAACAAAGGAAGCCGTTAGAGCTTCTGTAGTAGAAGCTGGTGTAAAACGTATTAGACCTTGTTTAATGACTACCGCAACTACCATGCTTGCATTATTGCCAGTACTAACATCTACAGGTAGAGGATCCGACATCATGATTCCAATGGCCATCCCAAGTTTTGGAGGAATGTTAGTCGCTTTAATCACCTTATTTGTAGTGCCCGTATTATTTAGCTGGCAGCGTGAACTAACATTAAAAAAATCGAACAATGAGCAATAATATCATGTACATCCTTTTATTATTCATTTCGTTTGGTGCAAACGCACAAAACCTGAATGATTATTTAAGTGAAGCAGCAAAAAACAATCCAGCCTTAAAGGGGTATCAATATAAATATGAAAGCGCCCTAGAAAAAATAGTTGAAGTTGGTAGTGTCCCCAACACGACCTTCGGGCTAGGATATTTTATACAAACACCTGAGACCCGTGTAGGGGCTCAGCGTGCAAAATTATCAGTTGGACAAAAACTACCCTGGTTTGGCACATTAGAAGCAAAAAAGGAAAGCGCCGCTTTTAAAGCAGAAGCACAAGCGAATCAGTTTGACTTCATCAAAAGAAAATTATTCTTAGATGTCAAGACCCTCTATTTTGAATTGTTTGAGTTAAATGCAAGCAAAGCCATCGTCCATGAAAACATCACGATTATGAACACCTTAGAGGAATTGGCATTGATCCAACTGGAAAACAGTCGTGCTACTATGGTTGATGTGTTAAAAATCAGGATGGAGAAAAACGAATTGTACAACAAGCTACATAAAGTGGAGCAAAACACCATTGCAAAAACCACTGCCTTTAATTTGTTGTTAAATCGCGCTGAAAACACGCCACTAACAATCGTTGAAAACATCACCTTAAATGAAAAGGATGTCTTTAACAAAGCGGACATCACCAGCAACCCCAAAATATTGCAGTTAAATAATTTGGAAAGCGCCTTGGAAAAAGCAGCACTGGCCGTTAAAAAATCGGCCTTACCTATGATAGGGTTAAAATTGGATTATGTAGTCGTAGACAAAAGAGCCATGGACAATTTAATGGATAATGGAAAAGACATTATCATGCCTATGGTCACCGTTTCTATCCCCTTGTTCTCTAAAAAATACAGTTCCAAACAAAAACAATTACGCTTGGATCAAAAAGCAGTTGCCACAAATAAATCGAGTACGCTAAATCAATTGCATGCTATTTTCAGTAAGGCCAGCAGAGGATTGTCTACTTCTAAAGTTGCCATTAAAACGCAAGAAAAAAACATCAAAGAAGCAACTCGTGCGAAGGAAGTCTTATTTGCTGCCTACGAAACCTCGAAAATAGACTTCGAGCAATTATTAGAAATTCAACAATTAAAATTAAAGTTTCAATTAAAAAAAGTAGTTGCTCAAAAACAATATGCTGTTCAAAAATCAACCTTAGAATTTTTAACTAAAAACAATTAATTATGAATAGCACTTATAAAATTACAGGAATGCATAGCGCAAGCTGCACAAAGCATATTTCAACGATCTTGAGTGCTATACCAGGAGTCTTAAAGATAAGCGTCATAGAGGAAACAAAAGAAATAACCATCAGTATGAATACCATCATACGGATTGAAACTTTTCAACAAGCATTGAAAAAGCAACATGACGGCTATGGTATTTTACACCCTCAAGTATATCGAAACGATTATTAGTCACAAAATTAAATACAAAAAAATGAAACAATATATTATATACGCCGGAATATTGATAGCAGGGCTATTGATAGGGAGCCTTTTCCTTGGAAGAGGCGGATCTCACAATGGTCCATCTTCAAACACTGCCGTTTCCGCTGCGGCCGACACCATGTGGACCTGCTCCATGCATCCACAAATTATGGCTCCAGAAGAAGGAGACTGCCCTATTTGCGGAATGGATTTAATTCCAGCAGAATCAGGTGCGGATGGCTTGGATGTCAATGAATTTAAACTGAGTAAAAACGCCATGGCATTGGCCAATATTCAAACTACTGTCATAGGCACGGACAACGGAGAAATGACAGGCTTCGTATTGTCTGGAAAAATTACTGAAAACGAAAAAAACAATGCTTTACAAACAACTCATTTTAGTGGAAGGATTGAAAAACTGTACATTGAAACAACCGGACAAAAAGTAAGAAGTGGTCAAAAGTTAGCCTTAATCTATTCACCAGAATTGGTGACCACTCAAAAAGAATTTTTAACTGCCATTAAAAGTAAAGACAGTGATCCTACCTTGTACAATGCCGTAAAAAATAAGTTAAAATTATGGAAATTATCAGCGGCACAAATTAACAGTATCGAAAGTTCTAATCGTATTATTACAAATTTCCCTGTCTATGCAACCGTATCGGGTATTGTAAGTAAGAAAATGATTAACGAAGGTGAGTACGTAAAAAAAGGGCAAGGTTTATTTAATATTGCCAATTTAAATACTGTATGGGCAGATTTTGATGCCTATGAAAAACAATTATCAGCGATAAAAGTAGGTGATAAAATCAGCATTACTACCAATGCTAAGCCAAACAAAGTTATCGAAGCAAAAATCACGTTTATCGATCCTATTTTAAATACTAAAACAAGAACTGTTATTGTTAGAACAGTCCTTAATAACAGTAAAGGAGAATTAAAACCAGGAATGTTTGTCGCAGGAACATTAAGTAAAACTAGTGCTAATAAAAAAGCAACTCAAACCTTAATGGTTCCTAAAACCGCGGTTATGTGGACAGGAAAACGATCATTAGTATACATTAAAACATCTCCAGACGAACCTGTTTTTGAAATGAGAGAAGTAGTGCTTGGCGCATCTTTTGGAGACTTATATGAAATTGAAGAAGGCCTAACCGTACATGATGAAATTGTAACCAATGGAACCTTTACCGTAGATGCTGCCGCACAATTGCAAAGTAAGAGAAGTATGATGAGTGCTGCTGCCATAGACGCTGCAAAGCTAAAATCAGCAGCCGCTACAAAAGCACCTGAAGATGTTCTAAGAATGGAAGTTTCTGATAAATTYCAAGTCCAATTGGCAACCGTTTAYACTCASTATTTAGSGATAAAAGACGCCTTAGTSRCAGATGATRMAGATAAAGCATCGAAATATGCCAATTCWTTTACAAKCGCTTTAAATGCTRTTGATATGAAACTCCTTGATAAAAATGAAGCTCATATGCTTTGGATGCCTATCCTTAAAGCGCTAAAACCTKCTGCAGCAGCTATTKMTAAAACATCCGACATCGTTAYACAACGYGAACAATTCATCCATTTATCTAATAATATGATTATGGCTRTTSAAGGATTCGGRGTTCAAAAAACRGTGTACAAGCAGTTTTGYCCAATGGCGAATAAGGACAATGGTGCTTTTTGGTTGAGTAATAAAACACAGGTAGAAAACCCCTATTTTGGYAGTATGATGCTAAAATGTGGYATGGTAAAAGACACCTTAAAATAAGAAAATTAATAATAATAATAATAATAACTAAATAATAGAAACATGAAAAAAGTAATTTTAGCCCTCGTAATTTTTGCAACAGTAGGAATCACCTCAGTAATGGCACAAGAAAAAGTAACAATGGCAACCTTTGGAGTCCGCGGAAACTGTGGTATGTGTAAAGGAACCATCGAAAAAGCAGCAAAAGCTGTAGAAGGAGTTAGCAACGCAGTTTGGGACAAATCTGCCAAGAAAATGGACGTTTCTTTCGATTCGAAAAAAACAAACGTAATGGCCATTCAAAAGGCAGTAGCGGCTTCTGGTTATGATACTGAAAAAATGACTGCAACAGAAAAAGCCTATGATGGTTTACACGGATGTTGCCAATATGACAAAGATCAAGTAATGACCACTTCTTCAAAAAAGGCTGAAGATGCACACAAAGGTCACAATCATTAATTATTTGCTATTTCCCTAAAATAGTATTGGGAGTCAATAAAACACTCATTCATTTTTTTTAATTGACTCCCTTTTTAATTCATTGCGTTCAGCAAATTAGTATTCCCCTTACATATTTATTCGGAAGTCGTCTTTGTAAAGTACAAAGGCGGCTTTTTTTTGTGGGTTAAATCTAGCGTATAAAAAAACACATCTTTTACCTAAATAAAAAACCAAGGTGGTTACCTTTGCTTTCATTAAGGATGTAATCTCTAGTAATAATCTATGAACGTATAATTATACCAATTAAAGCCCTAAATGACCGATATAAATAGTTTATCCAATCAATATGATTACCCGTATTTTACTTTCTAGCGTTGTTAAAAAACAGAATAATAGCTAAGGCTATCCTTCGGTTTTTTTTTACCAAACTAAAACAAAAAACAATTCCATTTCTAAACCGTCACTTGGAAATTGGTATTACTCTTATTTTCTGTTTTAAAAAAACACTGTACCTAATAACGAATAATTAGACATTTCAGATAAAAAAACCAAGAGATAGAAAACTGTTTCAACATAAATACACAAAGAGGGCTTTAAATTACGTGTAAAAACAGAAATAAAAAAAATAGGATTAAGTAGTACTTAATCCTATTCCCAAAAAGAGATATCATTGTTTTTTTTAATATCTGAACAAAACAACCTTACCACCAATTAATTCCGTCAAAAATTGACTCTTCCGGTTGTTCTTTATTATATGTTTCACCAACCTCATTATAAGCATTAATTCTACTAATTTCTATTTCATTTAATGCAGCTTCATTTTGTTGATTAAAATCTATTTCTTGCAACTTAAGATCCCATTCTTTTAACCTGAATTCCCATTCCCTATCATCCAGCTCTTTCATTCTATCCCCTATTTGCCCTGATAATACAAGTGCATCTTGAAAGCAAGCAGAAGAAGGATCAACATACGACAAGGTAGTACTTGCAGATTTAGCAGAACTAATAGAATAACCACTATTCCATGTATGACTCGCTTTGGCTAACAATTTCTTACATTCTCTGTCTATGTACATTTGATAAATAGGCCCCACTTCATCAAGACACTTAATATAGCAATCTTTACAAACCTGAGGAACTGAGGTTAATTTATAAATTGCTGCTTCAAATTTATTTTGATTGACTAAAGATGTTGCTTCTTTAATTATAAAATCACAACGACTGTTATAGTAAGAAATTATTTTTGACTTCCCTTCTTGTATAAAACTTTTAATTGACTGACTTCCAGGCTTAATTCGTTTTAACGCACTAATATAAGCCCTTGTTTCATTGGTTCCTACCCCTTTAACAATAATACTTGTCGTAGAAAACAAGGTCCCCTCTCTTCCATCTCCAATGAAAAAGGACACTTCCATTTCCAAGGCGGTCATAGGAGGAGCCGTAGGAGTAATATCCTTAGAAAGTAAGGTGATATTAGATGTAATAATAAACCGTGTGTTTGCATTATCTCCACCTACCCCATTTTTTGAAGCTATCTGCTTTAATTTATTATTAAGCATCCCTTTTGCGGCTGCTGGTAAAAATGAAACATTTTGAGAAATATAGGTATTTAAATGAATTCGCTCTAAATCATTCGTTTTTCCCAAATTATTTTGACCTACAATGGTAAATGTCACCAATGTAAAAACAAGACTAAAAAATTGAATTGTATATTTCATAATTACTTATTTCCTATCGTTAAATGCACCTCTCCTAGCCCTACAGGTTCTATTTTAGATACTATTGAAAATTCATTCTTTAAAAAATCTACCAATTGAACTCCCCAAGAGTTAAAATCTAGGGCCATTTCTCCTCCCCATCCATCATCTCCATATAAAGGAATTCTAACCTGGGAAAATTTTTGAATATAAGCACTCGATTCATCCTGAGAAAATCTTCCTTTTAAAGTATTCCTTGGCATCCAATAAGAACCAATGATTCGCTTCAATTCAGCAGTACGGCCTTTTAGTTCAAATTCTGATTCAAGATTCACTTCTGAATCGTCCCACACCTGAATTACTAAAGCACCTTCCCTTCCATTCTCAAATAAGTCCTCAAAATGATTCATCAATCCTTCATTAAATTTATCTAAATAAGAAATCACAGCCTCTTCCAATAATACCACAACGTCTGCTGTAAAAGATGGAGTTCCTGTACCACTTGCAGCTGTAACTTGTTTTCCGGTATAGGCATCGAGACCTTGCATATTGAAAGAAATGGATTTTTTAGGTCCTGTAGTATTTACTTTCCAGCTTAGGTTAATAATAATATCTGCTTTGGCAACCCTTTTTAATATATCCATAGGGGTTTCGGACAAAGAAGCACCAGAATTTTCAGACATTTTCATACTTTGCCTTGCTTGGTCAAGTTCTATTTTCTTCAAGATTCTCTCTAAATCAACCAATGGAAACCCACGATCTGCCATCAACTCCCCTACTTTAGAAATCACACTATTTAAATCATAACTGTTTTGCAATGCCTTTCTATAGTCAGGAACATTCTTTACCGTTCCTAAATTATCATATGAAGTCATGAATCCTTCTATTTGACACCAGTTATCACTAGGAATCACCATAATAGAAGGTTTTTTAGCCTGTGACTGCATCAAATTTACGCTCAATAAAACACAAAGAATTATAAGGTGTATTTTTTTCATCATTTTACTGTAATATATTATCGTTAATTAATTGCCTTTTTAGTTTTTTTATATCTACGTAAACAGTTACTGAATACGAAACATTACCGTCATTTGAAGACGTGCTTGATTTTTTTAAAAAACCTTGTTTAGTAGTTTTGACGAATTTTTTATAAAGACCTCTTTTCCCATAAAAACTTTCAAAATAATCTGCATATACTTCTTTTGCATTTACTTTAACGATTATAGGCTTCATACTACAAACCGACTTCCCTTTTCTAATGCCTTTAAACAAAAGAGCATCTATCGCTTCTTTTTTTGCTGCTTCGATGGCCATTTTCATTGAACTCCCCGACCCCCAAGCCTTTAAAACCTGGACACCATCCATTTGATTTCCTATGCATTCAACTTCATAGCTGTAATATCCAGAAACTCCTTTATAACTATTGCAAGCAATTAATAAAAGAAGCATGCAACTTGTCATTAATATTATTTGTAATTTTTTCATATAACACTTTTAAAACCCACTGGTTAATCCTCTAATGATACCCGCACTTTCCAAATTACTTCTCAATGCATCTTTGCGAACAGATACAATTAAACCAACTTTAAATAATTTTTTCTTTACTCTCAAGATATCACCTGCCGCAATTGCTCCGTCGGTGGATAGTGAAATGAACTTCATGTATTTCCCCCCATCAGAGAAGAACTCATTAAAATAGGCTTCTTGCTCCTGTTCTAAATTGGGGTTTCTAATAATTGGCTTTTGTGTTTTACAACCATTTGCACCTCCTGCAAATCCTTTAAATAGAACACCATGTATCGCATTTTTTTTTGCCTGCTCAATAGCCACCTCAGGCTTTTTAGCATAAGACCATACTTTTACTAAATACGTCCCTTGAACACCTATCCCAGCACATTCGATTTCATAACGCCAATGTTTTGTATCTTTATCTGCCTTTTTTCTACTTGCTCTTGACTGCGCATGTAGTACTGAATTTGCTCCGAAAGAGATGATGACTAAAAATAGTATTGTTTTTATAGAAAATTTCATTGAAAAAAAGTTTAAATTATTATTTTACTTGACGAATTAGCATTCCTGCATAGTATTTTTTTCCTCCTTTAAAAGTTGTCGCTTCTATTGTTTTTTTACGCTTTTTAGCATTCGGGTCTACGATATTTCTATTGTCCCAAACATATTTTTTATCAATCCCGTCCTAAATAAAATATTCGGATAGAATAAAGCCCCTATTTCACTGCGATTCCTGAAGAAAAACATCAAGAATCGAAAAGTACCGTCTGTTGATTAAAATTAGGCGGTTTTTCTTTTTTAAAAAAAGGCTCATCTAACCAATTTTGGAGTTCAATTTTAACAAATAAGTTGATTCTTAAGAAAGCAACTAAATTGGACAAATACCACTTGTGTTTTGCTAATGCTTTCAAGTATTTAAGGATTAGTATAGTAATTAAAGCAGTCCAAATTTGAATCATAACAGCGTTTCTGCTTGTTCCAATAAATGATTTAATATGGAGGAGTTGTTTAATGTCTCTAAAGAATATTTCTATATCCCAACGGCTTTTATAGAGCTCACTAATAGTGTTAGCGCACCAAGTCATGTGGTTAGTTATCAGTTCTATTATTTGTTCGTTTTTTTCATCCCAAATAGCTACACGTCTTAGACGTTTAGGATATTTCTTTTGCGATTTAGTTGTTGCTAGCTCAATAATTTCATCTTTAAGTAATTGTGGATGTCTGTTTTCTGGTAATTCTAACTCTTTTACTGTTTTAAATTGGAGATTTTTTTTGTGTCTTATCACATAGAACACTCCTGTGCTGTCCCAAACATTTAAAAGTGAAAAATCATTATAAAATCGATCAGCAACAATAACACTTCCTTTAATTAAAGGAATCTCGTAAGCCCCTTTATTATCAGCGGTTTTCCCATCTGTTATGTTCACGTAAGCGGGAAGATTTCCATCATAGTCAAGTAATGTATGCATTTTTATAGCTCCTTTCTTAGTCTTATATTTTGCCCAGTCAAACAAGCTTAAGCATAAACTAATTGTACTAGCGTCTAATAAAAATATTTTTGACTTAATTCTGAATTTTACCTGCTTAAATCCAACTTGCTGTCCTAAATGTTTTGACAACTCATAATAGTAGTCTTGAAATAACTCCCAAGTCCTATGTTTATTCTGGTAACCCAAATTAGATTTACTAGGAGGGTGGACATTACCTAGGTGATTAAGATTGCCAGTGGCAGACCGTAATCCATTACTTATATCCCTTAACGATTGACTTTTTGCAAAATGACAAAAAAGCATAGAGGTCAAATGAGACCAACTATTAAAACCTTTTTGATGTTTATCCGTTTTATGCTTATCAACTAGCTTATTGAAAATTGAGCGGTCTAATTTTTGAATTATCTGACCAAAAAGTGTTATTTTTGACATAAGAGAATTGTTTTTTTGTTGTGCAACTCAAAGTTAATTGAGATACTTAAAAATCGTTCTCTTTTTTTGTTAAAGTTTTAAATCGTTTAGGACGGGATTGGGGTTTAATAATTATGAGGAGGATTTACCGAGTCTTAAAAAACTGATTAGCCTAAAAACTAATATTGCTGTAAACGGAAAATATTTATACAATAAAACCCGGGAATATGAAAAAGGACAAAACCCAATAAAGCTTAATCGTGAATATACATTCATTTATTTTCAAACATTGGGCTATATAGATGTGCATGACTTTATGGAACAGGTGTCTTTAAAAAAAGCAAATCAGGAAGAACAACTTGACTTAGAGAAAAATAGGTTAGACCATCATTATGAAGATGAGTATTATGTAGGCTATTTTTTTGGAGAAAAAAACGAGATTATCAATACCAAGCTTATTATATCTAAAGCTACAGCAAAGGTAATTTGGGTGTTGGCCTATTGGGAACTTGAAAATAAACAATCAGAATATGTTTACAATGGTCATATTAATTACCAAGAAGGGAATATGTCGTTTTATTTTAAAAGTACCGAAAACAATTTAAATAGGTCGGCTTTTATTGCCCTAGCATGTGATGAAAGAGTTAAAATAATGAATTTTTTAAGAGGTGCCTATTGTGGCTATGATTGGAATGGAAACCCCGTGGTAGGAGAAATTTTGTTCCAACGTGTACAGAGTAGAGAAGAACAAAATAAACATTCGGTTAATAGAAACATAAATCCCGCTATTTGTCAGTATATTAATGGGAAACGCTGGGTAATTCCAACAAAAATGCTTTATAGTGTGTATGACTTATCTACCAAAAGTAAGTTTGCACAATTGATGGAGAATTACAAAAAAACATTCCAAGTGTTTTTTATAACAATGGAAAATGGGATTCATACAATGCAGCTTTCTATTTTGGATAATTCAGGAAATGCCCAATTAAAAATAAAGGGGCATGCGCTCTACAAGGGAGTGTTTGAAATTTCTTCCTCTGGGCAAATGTTAATTGGGCAATTTAAAAACACAAATACCGACTTGCCCTTGTCTATCTTTATAAATACCAATCCAATAGATACCGATGCCTATACAGGAAGTTTAGTAGGAGTCTCACAACTAGATAAATGTTTCAATGGGAAAATTTATGCATTCACCAATACCAAAGAAAACCCTAATTTTTCGTCAGAAACATCCGAGATAAATAGCGCCCTCTTAAAGGATATTCCAGCCATTGTCTTAACAGACTATAAAAAGATGTTTAAGAACAATCCCATTAAAAAATACCTTCTAAAAACTACGGTAAAAGAACCCGTAAATTATATCAAACGTTTTTTAGGTGATTTTAAACTACTGTTCTTAAACGATAAAAAAGAAGCCCAAGAGGCGGTATTAATTATCAAAGAAAATGGATGCGTGGACTTGAACTATAAGCACCTTTATTATGAAGGTAGTTATACCTTAACAGAGGGGGCCGTATTGTCCATATATCTAACTGTCTGTAATGGAATTCCGCATTGTGGACATCTAATGATTAAGATTAACGAACAGTTTGATGCGTATAAGGATTGCTATAAAGGGAGCTGGCAGTATTTAGACAGTGCATTTAATCCGATGGTAAGTGAGGTTGTAATGCTCCCCTTAAAAAACACCTCTTTAGAAAAGAAAATCTATAAACTATTAATGAATGATTAAAAATGAGGTCAGTCAAAATTTCTGGGCTGAGGTTTAGTATCAATATGGGGATTTATTTTTTAGTACTCACCTGCAAGTGTCAGATTCCTGTTGTCATTTCGAACAAGGAACGAGTAAATCTCCATCCTCATATCTAAAATATA